>NZ_DJIO01000159.1:6601-45346 GCF_002433655.1 Thalassolituus sp. UBA6592
TGATGATTTCGGTACCGGATATTCATCTCTGTCACGCATTACTAATCTGTCTGCCACAACACTGAAAATTGATAAATCCTTTGTTCAGGGGCTTGGTGGGTCGGAAAGTGCGCTGCATGTGGTTCAGATGATATGCCGTATCGGCGAGCGTTTTGGCTACAAAATTGTTGCGGAAGGCGTAGAAACGGAACAGCAGCGTGACATTCTTTTAAAGGCGGGATGCCGGGTGGCTCAGGGGTATTTATACGCTCGTCCTATGCCATTGGATCAGGTTCTGGAGTGGTTACAAAAACAGCATGAAACAGCTGAATAATACAGATTTCGGACTTTTGTTTGATGCTGATTCAGGAATAAGGCGTCGTGCCCGTTTCTTTTCGGTATTAATTGTCATTGTTGCCGTTCTGTCCGCAGTTGGGGTGTGCTACACCCTTAAAAACCGTGAGCTGCAACAAATAAATCTGCAACAGGAAATACAGATATTTCAGGTCTCTGACCGGATTAATCGTGAGCTCGGGGATATCACCCGCGCAATACGGCTGATAAAACATGACAATTACGTACAGCAGGCACTGAATAATTCGCAGCAGGTTAAACGTACCTTGCTGGCAGACAGGTTTGCTGATTTCAGTCAGGGGCTGGGTAATATTATGCAGGTCCGCTGGCTGGATAACAGCGGAATGGAAATCGTACGGGTGGATTACGATTATCGCTCTGGGCAGTCTTCGGTGATTGCTGAACAGGGTTTGCAGGATAAATCCCAACGCTATTATTTTACTCAGGGCATATCGGTTGCACCGGGCAGTGTCTATTTGTCCGACGTTGATCTTAACGTTGAATTCGGTACGGTGGTGAAGCCACATCAGCCAACTGTCAGAGCGACGCTAAGAACCACAGAAGAAGACGGTCTGCACGATGGTCTGTTGATCATTAATTATGATCTGCGGCCATTATTTGCAGCGATACGCCAGAATACAGGCAGCGCCGCTGATACAGAAATTCTGGATTCGCAGTCCTATTGGTTGTTGCATCCCGACCCAGAGCTGGAGTGGGGGCGTGATCTCGGTAATTCAGATCGGCGGATGAATAAAGAAGCACCACAGCTTTGGGATCAACTGCTGGCCGGGCCGGTCAGTGGACTTGAGTATAAAGGCAGGCTGATCAGCGCTCATCAGCTGATTCTGAACGAGATGAATTCCGCTCAGCGTGCGCTTCTGATTCTTATGGCAGCGACGTCTGCGGAAACGTTAACGGGTGTTTTTCTGCAGGCTTTGTGGCCATCCATTATTTTATTTCTGCTGATATGCGTGGTTGGTTTTTATCTGCTTATTCATGAGCTTCATCATCAGAAAGTCCGTCTGCAGTTGATGGAGCATATCCGCAGCGAAAAAAATGAACTGGAAAGCACCTGTATGCAGCTGGAAACCAGTCTGAAAGAACAGCAGCTGCTGCAGGATGAGCTTGTGGAAACGCGCAAATTGTCTGCGCTGGGCATGATGGTGGCGGGTGTCGCTCATGAACTGAATACACCCATTGGCGGTGCGGTAATGATGGCCTCTGGTTTAGCCGATGCCTGTCGTGATCTGAAGCAGGCGACGGAAACCGGGCTTACCAAATCCAGGCTGGAGTTTTACCTGCGTGATACCGAAGAAGGTCTGGTATTACTGACCAGTAACCTGCGTCAGGCCAAAGCCAGAATCGACGGATTTAAACGTCTGGCGATTGACCGTTTCAGCGAAGAGAAGGTGGAGTTTACTTTTGAACAGGTGGTTGAAGATCTGGTTGCCTCCATGCGCCAGATCCTGAAAGATGGTAAAGCGACACTGGACATCACATTGCACTCGGACAGCGGATTTCCCATGTATGGTTATCCCGGAGTGGTGTCTCAGACATTGCAGAATCTGATCATGAATTCGCTGAAACATGCTTTCGCCCACAACGGCGGGAAAATCAGTATTAAAGCTCAGTGTCACGATGGTGTGACTTTACGTATTCACTTCGCAGACAACGGCAAAGGTGTCAGTGACAGTGTTAAAGAAACCTTGTTTGACCCTTTCGTAACGACAGGACGCGGCAATGGCTCATCGGGGTTGGGCTTGCATCTGGTGCAGCAGTGGGTAACACGGGTGTTGGGTGGCAGTATCCGGATATCTTCTCGACAGGATATGGAATATCCGGGGCTGGCGTTTGATATTGAAATACCCTTACGGGTACCTGAGGACTAGTAAGTGTACTGAACTGCGTCTGGGCTAACGCATAAGCAAAGATGCTGTAACCGAGGTTACAGCATCCCGTCTTCTGGCTACAGACTGCGAATTAAACGCGGCGGACTTTAATTGCCTTACCTTTGATTTTGCTTTTCTGCAGATGTGCCAGTGCTTCGCGGGCAACCGGACGTTTTACTGCGACATAAGCAACAAAATCCAGAACATCAATTTTGCCGACGTCTGATCCGGGAATACCACCGTTGGATGTCAGCGCTCCCAGAATATCGCCAGGGCGCAGTTTGTTTTTACGGCCACCGGCAATGCACAGGCTGACAAACTGCGGGCGGCTGACGTCTTCCGCCACGAACGACAGCTCAGACTGATCCATGATGTCCGCTTTCATATGCTGTTGATCTGTGATGGCATCCTGTTTGTACTGTTCTTTTTCCGTGGTCAGACTGATCGCCAGACCGTCTTTGCCAGCACGTCCGGTACGGCCAATACGGTGTACGTACACTTCCGGGTCACGGGGCAGGTCATAGTTAATTACTGCAGGTAAATCATCGACGTCCAGACCGCGTGCAGCGACGTCGGTTGCCACCAGAAAATTCGATGCACCCTGACGGAACTGAATATACACCTGATCGCGGTCACGCTGTTCCAGATCACCGTGCAGACCGCGGGCAATATAACCGGCTTCTTTCAGAATCTGCGCAACCTCATTCACTGATTGCTTGGTATTACAGAACACCACGCCCTGATGGATATCAAAGTGATGAATGGCACGCAGCATCGCTTCCGGTTTGTCAGAGCGTGAACACATGATCCATTGCTGTTGAATGCTGTTGGCGGAGTGAACCGCTTCAACGCGGATTTCCTGCGGGTTATTCTGCAGCGCACGACTCAGCTGACCGATGTTGTCCGGATAAGTGGCCGAAAACAGCAGTGTCTGGCGGTTCTCCGGTGTGTGTCCGGCAATATGGTGAATATCGTCACTGAAACCCATATCCAGCATACGGTCGGCTTCATCCAGTACCAGTGTCTGCAGCTGAGAAATATCCAGCGTCTTTTTGCGCAGGTGGTCTTTAATGCGCCCCGGGGTGCCGACGATGACATGGGCGCCGTGTTCCAGTGAGCCGATCTGCGGGCCAATGGAAACACCACCGGACAGCACCACGATTTTAATGTTGGCCTGAAAACGTGCCAGCTTGCGCAGTTCGGTGGCGACCTGAGTCGCGAGTTCCCGCGTTGGGCACAGCACCATACCCTGCACACCAAAAAAGCGCGGGTTCAGCTTCTGCAGCAGAGGAATACCGAAGGCTGCGGTTTTACCGCTGCCGGTTTTCGCCTGAGCGAGAATATCGTTGCCGGCCATGGCCGCAGGCAGCGTCTGCTGCTGCACCGGGGTCATGTTGCTGAAACCCATATCCTGCAGGTTTTTCAGCTGATCCTGACTGATGGCGGCGATGGATGAAAAGGCGGAATCAGTCATGGCTGCGGCTCTCTTTGCGGACCAGCATCATGCCGGTTTCAATATGGTCGGTGTACGGGAACTGATCGAACAGGGCAAAGCGTTCGATGCGGTGCGTTTCGCACAGGGTAGTTAAATTATCGTGCAGGGTATTCGGGTTGCAGGAAATATAAATAATATTGTCATAGCCCTGAGCCTGTTTAACGGATTCGTCATCCAGTCCGGCACGTGGCGGATCAACCAGTACAGTACGGAAATCGTAGCTGCTGAGATCGACGCCATCGAGGCGACTGAACTGACGTTCGCCACGTAGGGCCTGAACAAATTCTTCACTGGATAGCCGCGCAATGATCAGATTATCCAGCTGGTTATCACGGATATTAATCTGTGCGGCATTGACCGATGTTTTGGATATTTCAGTGGCCAGTACGCGATTGAAGCGATCGGCCAGGGCGACGGAGAAATTGCCGTTACCACAATACAGTTCCAGCAGATCGGCCTTGCCCTGGGTGTCAGCTACGTAATCCGCTGCCGAGCGCGCCCAGCTCAGCATCTGTTGGTTCATTTCACCATTGGGCTGCGTGAAGCCACCTTCAATCTGACGGTAGTGATAGCCTTTGCCATCCACCTGCAGGGTTTCGTTGACCCAGTCACGTTCCAGTGCAATTTTTTGTTTGCGTGAGCGGCCAATAATAGGGAAGCCCAGACGCCGCTGCAGTGCTTCGGCTTTGGCCTGCCAGTCTTCATCCAAACGCTTGTGATAAATCAGGGTAATCAGAGCATCGCCACGTAACGTCGTCAGAAACTCAACCTGAAACAGGCGACGGCGCAGTACGTCGTCGGGCTGAATTTCATCCAGCAGCTGTTGCATCAGGCGATTGATCAGCGTCGAGGCAATGGGGAAGTCTTTGACTTCATACACGGTGCTTTTATCGCCCGGTGCAAACATCGCATAGAAACAACGGTCGCCCTGATGCCAGAGGCGGAATTCAGCCCGCAGACGGAAATGCTGTGGCTGGCTGGCGTGAACCTGCAGCTCTGGCGGACTGAATTCAGCAAACAGCTCGCTCAGGCGCTGAGATTTCTCTGCCAGCAGGTCAGCATAGGCTTCCGGCTCCACGGCATGGCGGTAGATCGCAGGCGCGCTGTTCTGAGGCTGAGCTGGCGCTGCAGTCCTGATCTGGTCGGTCTGGTCCGTTTGAGGCGTGGTTGGGGCTGAATCCTGGGGCATTAACGCACCTGTGCTGATGTTTGCTGATTTTAAATGAGGTTGCTGATGTTTGCAGAAGTATGCGGCTCTGTCTCAGTATGCGCTGATCACAGAAGGGCGGCCATTATACGGAATGCCCGCACGGATGCACGCGGCGCAGCCAATAGTCAGCTGCTGCACGCGCCATTACCCGCAAAAATCAAAGGGGGTTGGAGCGCCGGCTTTTCGGTAGGATAGGCAGTAACTCTCACAGGATGGAAGGAAATAACCATGAAAGCACTTTTACTGGCTGCACTGACGCTCTGCAGTATGACGGTAAGTATGGCGGTTTCGGCACTGCCGACACAGGAATCTGTGGTGTACAAGGTTGATGGTAAAGCTTATGAAGGCGCCTGGTATCAGGTGGCTCCGGGCCGTCCCACGGTACTTCTGGTGCATGACTGGGATGGATTGACCGACTATGAGATCCAGCGCGCGCTGATGCTGAATAAGCTGGGTTACAACGTGTTTGCCGTGGATCTGTTTGGTCAGGGTATCCGCCCGGACAAGGTAGAAGACCGCCGTCAGCACACAGGTGCTCTGTACAAAGACCGCGACAAACTGCGTCGTCTGATGCAGGCCGGGCTGGATCAGGCCATTGCCAGCGGGGCTGATGGGGCAAATGTGGTGGTGATGGGCTATTGCTTCGGCGGTGCAGCGGTGCTGGAAGCGGCCCGGGCGGGAATGAATGCCCGTGGCTTTGCGACCTTCCATGGCGGTCTGCAAACCCCGGAAGGTCAGGACTACAGTAAAGTGACGGCACCCTTGCTGATTATGCATGGCACGGCCGATACCGCGATTACCATGGCGGACTTTGCTGATCTGGCGGTACGGGCAGAAAAAGACGGTGTGCGCCATGAGATGATTACTTATGGCGGAGCGCCTCATGCATTTACGGTATTTGGCAGTGACCGCTATCATAAAGAAGCGGACGTAAAATCCTGGGCGCGTTTTGAGCACTTCCTGCAGATAACGACTTCACTGTAAGAAGTGCTGCTCAGGTAGCGGTATATTTGATTTTTACACTAAGCAATGAACAGGCAGCGGAAAACAGCAGATGAGTGACGTACTGGAAGAACTACTGGATTTATTGGCGCTGGAGGCGATCGGTGTAAACCGTTTTCGTGGGCGCAGTCAGGATCTGGGCTTTCGTCAGCTGTTTGGTGGTCAGGTGTTGGGGCAAAGCCTGTCGGCAGCAATTCAGACCTTGTCTGATGAAAACTGGCTGCCACATTCGCTGCATGCGTATTTTCTGCGCCCGGGGACGGTGCAGGACAGCGTTGAATTTGAAGTTGATATCGTCCGCGATGGCCGTTCTTTCTGTACCCGGCGCGTCAGTGCCAGTCAGAAAGGCAAAGCCATCCTGACCATGATGTGTTCCTTTCAGCGTCCGGAACAGGGCTTTGAACATATGGACCCGATGCCTGACGTGCAGGGGCCTGAAGGTATCGCCTCGCAGCTGGATCTGGCGCGTAAATACCGTGACTACTTTCCGGAACGTGTGCGGGATATTTATACCGCTGATAAACCGATTGAAATGCGGGTAATTGATCCGGTGAATATGTTTGCACCGAAAGTTACCGAGCCAACCAAATACGTGTGGATGAAAGCCGACGCGAAAATGCCGGATAATCCGGATCAGCATCTCACCATGCTGACTTACTCAACGGACTTCAATCTGATCACAACGGCATTGCATCCCCACGCGGTGTCTGTCGGGCAAAAGGATATGCAGGTAGCCAGTCTGGATCATTCGCTGTGGTTTCATCGTCCTTTCCGCATGGATGAATGGCTGCTGTACGTCGTCGACAGCCCCAATGCCTCGGGTGGCCGTGGATTGTGCCGCGGCAAAATTTACAACCAGCAGGGGGATCTGGTCGCGTCAGTTGCACAGGAAGGACTGATCCGTAAGCGTCCGGATTTAAGCTGAGCCCAGCGAAGATTTGTCGTTAAATAAAAATCCCGCAGGAATAATAAAAAATGATACAACTGCTGCGTAATATGCTGCTATTTGTCCGCCGGCCATGGCGCCAGCGTCAACCGGCACTGGGTATATTTCATTGCCGCCTGCGGGTGATGCCCTGGGATTGTGACCTTAATCTGCATCTGACCAATACCCGTTATCCTGCCTGGCTGGATATCGCCCGAACCGACTTCTTTCTGCGGATTGGCAGTATGCCGCTGTTCGTCCGTTATGGCTGGCGTTCGGTGCTGGCCAGTCAGACCCTGACCTTTATCCGTGAAATTAAACCGTTTGCTGTGGTTGATATCGAAAGCCGGATACTGCACTGGGATAAAAAATATTTTTATATGGAGCATCGCTTTCTGGTGGGCGGAGTATTGCACGCCAATTGCCTTGCCCGAATAGCGGTGCTGAAAGGTGGTCGCCTGCGTTCGCTGGGATCAATGCTGCAGGCAGCCGCGCGCTACCATCAGGATGAGTCCCTTGCTGCGTCTTTCAATGAAGAAATGTCGGCAGATGTTCCGCCAGAGGTTATGGCAAAAATTGCCCTGTTAGGCGCGAAGAAAAATGCTGAAGAAAAACGATCAGCAGAAAACCAGTCAGTGGAAAATTAGCCCCCGGCGGACTGAAAAAAAACGCCATTACTGCGGGCAACAGCTACAGCAGAAAATCCTTAATTTTAATGCCGAAACGGCCTGGATCTACCGCCTTAACGATTTCATCCTGAACGCTGGGGCGTGACAGGTCGATGGTTTCGACCGGCATATATTGATTCATTTTGCTGTTATAAATGACCTTAATTACCGGCATGCGCTGATCTTTTTCAGAGCCATCAATCACCACGCCAAGGCGCTGGCTTTTCAATTCCACCAGAGAGCCGACCGGGAAAATTCCCATGGTGCGGATAAAGCGGTGAACCAGCTCGTTATCCAGGTGGGTGCCGCTCCACTCCAGCAGTTTTTTCAGTGCCGAAGTCGGTGGCAGGGCTTTGTGGTAAACCCGGTCAGAGGTGATCGCATCGTAGACATCGGCGATGGCACACATCTTACCTTCACGGCATAAATCGCAGTCGTGTAATCCGTCGGGGTAACCCGAACCATCAATACGCTCGTGATGCTGCGCAGCGACATTAATCGTCATCTGACTGATACCCGGGGATTTCTTCAGCAGTTCACGGCTGAATACGACGTGGCTTTTCATCACCTTAAATTCGTCGTCAGTCAGTTTTCCGGGCTTGTGCAGAATAGTATCCGGAATCATTACCTTGCCAATATCGTGCAGCATGGCGCCGACAATGGCGTCCTGCATAATGCTGCGTTCAATACCCATGCTTTTGGCGAAAACACCCATGAGCACGGCCAGATTAATGGAATGCTCTAACAGGTAATTATCTTTGTCACGGATGCGGCCAAGGCAGGCGAGGGCGTTATGGTTGCGCAGCACTGAGTCGACCATGCCGTCGGCGATCTGATCGAAGGCTTCGATGTCGATGGATTTTCCCAGCTTCACATCGTGCAGCACATTACTGACCATATTCTGCGCCTGAGAGTGGAGCTTCTGGGCGCGCTGCAATTCTTCTGCGACCGTCACTCTGGCGTTGTTCTCCGCCCGTTGCTCTGCTGCGCGGTTCAGTGCTTTCTGGTTGTGCTGATCCGCTTCCTGTTGGCTGAGGCCGTCTGCGTCCGCACCATCGCCCCGGGCGGTATCAATATAAACGTCTGTAATGCCCCGGCGACGGATTTCTTTAATGGTGGCTTCGTCGGGAACGCGTCCCTCTTTACTTAAATTGTGATGGGGAATCCAGTCACAGTTAAGGTCAGAGATGTACATGCCAGGGCGCAGCAGGTCGACAGAGATCTTTTTAATCATGAATGCCGGTAATGACTGATAAACAACTATTGCTTTGAGTATAGCCCGGCTGCGCAGGTGGGAAGGTTTTCAGGCAGTAAAGTCCACTTATAAGCGGAGTCTTTTGTATTAATGTCTTATTTGTCAGTTGTTGCTTCGGTTGTGCTTTCAGGCTTTTGTGAGGTAACGGAATGGGCTGCGGAGTCAGCATCGCCGGCGGAAAGGGGCTGGGCGTCTGAGATATCGTCGGCTGTCTTCGCCAGTAAATCTGCCGCTGCAGAAAAATCGAAGCCGACCTCATCGCTCATTTCATCCGGGTCCGGGCGGATGCCGCAGCTGCTGCCTTTAACCGGCATCAGGCCAGATGTACCTCTGTTTGCGCCCGGAACTTTGCTCATGTTTATTCTCCGTCTGATACCTTCACGGGTTTACCGTGGCTATCGCTCAGTGAAGCAGAAAACTGCAGCGGCGACATCATCAGCATCGGGTTTATGCGTGCATTGTTGAGGCTTACCGTCCAGTGCAGGTGCGGGCCGGTAGCCCGTCCGGTGGAGCCCACGACGCCCAGACGATCTCCGGCGTTGATGGTTTCACCTTCCTTCACTTCGATGGCGTCCATATGGCAGAACATGCTGATCAGCCCCTGGCCGTGGTCGATAAAAACGCTGTTGCCGTTAAAAAAGAAGTCGCCGGTTAAGACGACTTTACCATCCGCCGGCGCCAGAATCGGAGTGCCGCGCGGTGCGGCGATATCCAGACCACTGTGTGGGTTACGCTGTTCACCATTAAAGAAACGTTTCAGACCAAAAGCGCTCGACAGCGGCCCTTTGGCGGGCCAGGCCATCGGATGCCAGGGCTGAGCGGGTGTGAAGCTTTTATAGACTCTGCCCATCTCGGCAAACTCGCCATAAATCCGGTCCAGTTGCTTCTGATCCGGATTAACGTGTTTTTTCTGTACCGTCAGATGCTGCTCCGGATATGCTTTGTCGCGCACTGCAAAGGTCACGGTTTTATTATCAATCTGAATGCTGGCGTTACCCACGGGCTGTTTCAGCGGAATACCGACGATGGCCTGCCAGGGCTTTTGTTGGTCCGGACGGATCACCATCACCGGCTGGCCATCGAACGTCACTTTGGGCGGCTGCAGTCCGTAGCCGGCACTGACGACGGCTACGCCACCGGGAACCAGATGCGCAATGGGCAGCTCATCACTGCTGCTGATCTGTGCGGTGGCAATGCTGCCGGCGCTGAACAGTGACAGGAAAAAGGTTACAACGCCCTGTATGGCTTCCATCATGCGGATACTGACTCCCGTTACGATTTGTTGTCTGCTGCTGAGTGCGATGCGTCTGATTCCGGCATGCCAAAGGGCTCGTTGCCTGTCTGCAATACTTCGGATTCTACCCAGCCATGTTGCAGGCGACTGCGGATGCGGTCACCGGCACTGAGCTGATCTGCGTGTTGAATGACGCTCTGATTAACATCTGTGGTTATAGAGTACCCGCGACTGAGAACGTTCAGTGGACTGAGCCCCTGCAGCAGACGCGCCTGGGAGCCCAGTTGCTGGCTGGCCTTCTGCAGTTGCTGACGCATGCTGGCGGTGATCTGTTTTTCCAGCAGCTGCAATACCTGACGTTGTTCTTTCAGACGGCGCTCCGGATGCTGATTGGCCAGATTCCGCTGCAGGTTCTGCAGCCGTTCCTGCCGGCTTCTGTTCTGCACCTGAAAAGCCCGCTTCAGGCGCAGCTCCAGCTGATCGGTTTGCTGAGCCAGCTGTTGCAGGGCGCGCTCTGGACCGCGCACCCGCACACTCAGGTTGTTAATCATCTGCCGGCGCTGTTGTTGTGTGCGGCGAAAGCCCTGCAATAAACGCTGGCGCAACTGAGTCAGGTACTGCACCTGCTGACTCTGATCCGGGCTGAGCAGTTCGGCCGCCGCAGAGGGTGTCGGTGCGCGTGCGTCGGCAACGAAATCGGCAATGGTGAAGTCAACTTCATGGCCCACAGCGCTGACTACCGGAATGGCTGAGGCAAAAATAGCCTGGGCCACCGCTTCTTCATTAAAGCACCAGAGATCCTCCAGCGAGCCACCACCGCGACCGACGATCAGTACATCGACGCGGTTATCGCGGTTAGCGCGTTCAATGGCAGCCACGATCTGGGCGGTAGCTTCTTTGCCCTGTACCGCGGTTGGGTAAAGATCAATCTCAATGGCAGGGCAACGCCGTCTGAATACGGTGAGAATATCGTGAATCGCCGCCCCGGTCGGGGAGGTGATAACGCCCACACGCTGCGCGGTTGGCAACGGCTTTTTGTATTCTTCGTTGAACCAGCCGGCGGCGGCCAGGCGTTCTTTCAGTTGTTGAAAGGCTAACAGCAGGGCACCTTCACCGGCAGGCTTCATGGCATCGACAATCAGCTGATAGTCACCGCGGTTCTCGTACAGGCTGACCTTGCCACGCAGCTCCACTTTATCGCCTTCTTTGGGCTGAAATTTGAGCAATGCCGTGCGTGAGCGGAACATAGCGCAGCGCACCTGAGCGCGGTCATCTTTCAGGGTGAAATACCAGTGACCGGAAGAGGGCCGTGACAGGCTGGAGATTTCGCCTTCCACACGAATGCTGGCGAAAGAGATTTCAAGCAGTTGCTTGGCCCGCTGGTTGAGCTGGCTGACGGTAAAAATATCGGAATTCTGCACGGTAGTCAGGAATATAAACACAAGTGAGACAACAGGGTGCCATGGTCAGTGATTATTGGCCAGAGTTGAATGATTGGCGGCCTGTGTCGTTGGCTTAATCCGCATCGTTTAAGCCTGAAATATTCAGCAGGCAGGCCAGGGTGTCAGAAGTGGCGGATAAATGTACAGCCAGTAAAAATAATTCAGCAGATTGATCAGAATATGAGCGCTGGTTCAGTTTGTATTCATGCTGGTCTGGGATACTGGCCTCTCAGTTAGGTAAGAATGCGTAGCTGAACTCTCAGATAAATCCAAAAATTCATGCCAGAAAAGCGGGATTACGCTTGATTTAACTCATGTTTTTCCGGCAAAGATTACAGTCTTGCGGGAATCGTCACAGACGGAATGAGAAAAACGAATAAGGTTGTTCTGTGGAATAGACAGTCGCCTCAGGACACGATAGTGTAACGGCTTCGGCATGAGCTGATATTGAAAAACAAGTAGCTACATAAGGAATAGTCAATGAAAAAAATTATTGCGGGTGCAATTCTGGTCTCTTCTTCTGCACTGAGCTTTGCAGGTAACGATCTGGCTGGTTGTGGTCTGGGTACTGCAGTTATTTTCCCGGATGCAAATGAGTGGCATGAACACGTTCTGGCCGCTACCACCAACGGTACTTCCGGTAACCAGACTTTTGGTATGACCTCCGGTACTCTGGGTTGTGAAGGTGCCAACGGTCCTCTGGCCGGCGCTCAGAAATTTATGGATGACAACATGGATCAACTGGCTGCTGACTCCGCTCGTGGCGAAGGCGAAACTCTGGCCGCTCTGGCTGAAGTGATCGGTATCGACGCTCAGGATTCTGCTGCTTTCAACGCTACTATGCAGTCTAACTTCGACAGCATGTTCAGCGCTGAAGCAACTTCTGCTTCTGCATACGAAGCTATGAAGTCTGCTATGGCTTCCGACGCTTCTCTGAAAAAATACCTGGGTTAATTCTCCCCGGTAATCCGGCTGTAACAGGCCGGATGTATTACACAGAAGCGGTATGCGGCTGACCCTTAGTTCGCCGCTTAACCAAAGTTGTGTAAAACAGCGTGGTGTTCGACAGTGTTGTGTTCAACAGTGCTGAATCGACGCTGTTAAAAAGAAGCAGGAATGTAAAAAGAAGAGCGCGCCTCCAGGCGCGCTTTTTTTTGATCGCAGAAATGGTACGAGCCTCAGAAAAGGTTCTCGCCGCCAATTAAAAAAAGGAGAGTTGTTCGATGCGCTGGTCAGGGATACTGGGGCTGTTGGGTGTTCTGTCGTTAAACGTTGGTCAGAGTTATGCCGCGCAGACTGATCAGACGGCGGAGCAAAAGGTATTTGAAACCACCATGCAGGGCGTTACTCAGGATGAACTGAGTGCTCTTGCTGCAAAGAAACAATGGGCGGATCTGCTTCACTATCGCCGCCATCCGTTCACTTTCCGTTATATGAGTCAGAATGACAGTGAAGAATTCTTTCTCGCTGCCAATGGTAAATACGATCTGCAGGCCGAATTGACTGCCGATGTTCAGGCGTTCCTGCAAACCGCTCAGGCGGCGGACCAATCTGCGCAGTGTCGTTTCCCGGCACGCTATCAATGGATAAAAAAACAATTACCGCAATTATCTTTTGTTGATCAACCCTGTCCGGAATTTGCCCAGTGGGCAGCGGAGCTGGATGCCCGTTATATCACGCTGATTTTTCCCGCATCGCATATTAACTCACCATCTTCTATGTATGGTCACACGCTGATCCGGCTTGACCGTGCAGACGAAAACAGCAGCAAGCTGCTGTCGTATGCGGTGAATTTCGCCGCGAATGCAGATCCGACCGACAATGAACTGAAGTTCAGTTACAAAGGTCTGACCGGTGGCTACCCTGGTGTTGTGTCGGTGATGCCGTATTACGTAAAGACCAATGAATACCAGCACATGGAATATCGTGATATCTGGGAATACCGTCTTAACCTCGATGAACAGGAGGTCGCGCAGTTTGTGCGTCATATCTGGGAAAATCAGGATACCTATTACGACTATTTCTTTTTTGATGAAAACTGCTCCTACCGGATTATTGCGCTGCTGGACGCTGCCTCCGAGCGGGTAGAGCTGGCCGATGCTTTTCAATATAAAGCGGTGCCGGTGGATACTATTCGTGCACTGGAACAGAACGGCCTGGTTGATAAAGCGGAATACCGGCCATCGGCGGCAACGGAGCTGGAAAACAAAAGTGCTCAGTCATCACCTCTGGTACTGAAGGTTTCCCGCGAGCTGGTAGAGGCGGACGCTGACATCGAGACGGCCCTTGCCGGAATGTCTGAACAGGAACAGGTGCGCACACTGGATCTTGCCTATGCCTACGCCCGTTATCTGTCGGTTAAAAAGAAACAGGCCAACCCGCTGCTGCGCAAACGTACCCTGGATATTCTCTCGGCGCGTTCTAAGCGTACGGCGGATGCCGGGTACACGCCTGTGGCAGTGCCGCAGTGGCGTGATGATCACGGTCACCTGACCATGCGCGCCGGTATGCGTGGCGGTATGATCAGCGACAACGACGACCAGAGCGGATTCGCTGAGCTGCGTCTGCGTATGGCGTACCACGATATTCTTGATCCGGTTAAAGGCTTTGTGCCCGGTGCGCAGATTCAGATGGGGCAGTTCGATCTGCGCGCCTGGGACAACGGCGACGTCAGTCTGCAGCGGGCGCTGATTATTGATGTTCTTTCTCTGAGCAACCAGACGGCTTTCCAGAGTCCACTGGCCTGGGGTGTTAGCTTTGGTTTTGAACGTTTCGCCTTTGAGCATGCCGAACTGTACAGCTATCTGAAGGTGGCTTTTGGTAAAGCCGTGCTGAACGATGCCGGACGGTTCTACGCGCTTGGTGAAATTCAGGCGCTGGCGGACAATCAGTTTGATGATGGCTATCAGCTGACGCTGGGGCCAAGAGTCGGCTGGCTGTGGCAATCTGAAAAGGTGCAGGCGCAGCTGGAAGCCAACTGGCAGCCGCTGACCACGGGTGATGACACCGAACGCACCAGCTTAAAAGCCAGTGCCGGCTATGTAGTGAGCGATAATCAGCAGCTGCGAATTAATGCGGAACGCCAGACGTTTACCCAGGACAGCTTCCATTACAACGTCAATCAGTTCAGTGGTGAATACGCCTGGTACTTCTGATGGCCAGGGCATAAGTGATTGAGCAGGGCATGAGCAGGTTTGAAAACGGCTGTACACATTCAGGTGTAAGACACAAAGACAGGAACGCGGAATGAACATTTTACGCCTGAATATCATGCTGCTGATGGCTTTGGCTGTCAGCGGCTGCACCAGCCTCACTTCGTTATATTTTTATCCGCAGACCGTGTGGATCTCCACCCCAACAGATTTCGACCTCAGATACGAAGATGTCATGCTCACCGCTCACGATGGCACTGGCATTCACGGCTGGTGGGTGCCGGCGCAGGGTAAAGTACCGAACACCGGTGTGATGGTGCTGTATCTGCACGGCAATTCGGAGAACATCAGCAGCCAGGCGCGCAGCGTTTACTGGCTGGCACAGAACGGCGTCAGCCTGATGGCCATGGACTATCGCGGCTTCGGCGCGTCGGAAGGCGAAGCTATTATGCCGTCGGTGATGCAGGATATCGAAGCCGCCGCCGCCTGGATGCGTGAGCGCTATCCTGAGCGCAAACTGGTGGTGCTGGGGCAGAGCATGGGCGCCTCGCTGGCGATTAACTTTGTTGCTGCCGCTCAGGATAAATATCAGATCGACGCACTGTTTGCCGAAGCGCCGTTCCGCGGCTTTCCGGCAGTAGCGCGTTCGGCACTGAGCAGCAATATTCTCGGTTGGCTGGTGTGGCCGTTTACCGTGCTGGTGCCATCGCGCTGGGACCCGCAGAATGTGGTGCAGGATATCCACGTGCCGGTGATGATTATGAGCAGTCCGGACGACCAGATTGTGCCGCACAAGCAGAGCCGTCAGTTGTACGAAATGCTGACTGAAAGGTCAGGAAACATTCCATCCTGCTGGGTGGAAAGTCATGGTCCTCATATTGCGTCCTTTAACGACAAGCGTCTGCGACGAAAAGCACTGAAATTCATTCGTTCTCGGCGCTGTCCGGCGTTGTCCGGAACCTGAGCTTTCGCTATAATGCAGCGCCTTTTCCATCCTCTCTTTCTGGAAGGCTCTCTATGTTGCGAATCGCTCAGGATGCACTCACATTTGATGACGTGCTGCTGGTTCCCGGTTATTCCGAAGTTCTCCCCAATCAGGTTTCCCTGAAAACCCGTCTGACCCGTGGTATCGAACTGAACATTCCGCTGATTTCAGCGGCGATGGATACAGTGACCGAAGCCCGTCTGGCGATTGCGTTGGCGCAGGAAGGCGGTCTGGGGATCATCCATAAGAACCTTTCCATCGAAGAGCAGGCGGCGGAAGTCCGCAAAGTTAAGAAATTCGAAAACGGCGTGGTAAAAGACCCGTTCATCATTCCAAGCACCACCACTATCTGTGAACTGCTGGCCCTGACCGAGCAACACAACATCTCCGGTATGCCGGTGGTTGATGGTGACGAGCTGGTGGGTATCGTAACCAACCGTGACGTGCGTTTTGAGAAAGATCAGAACCGCACCGTAGCAGAAGTTATGACGCCAAAAGAGAAGCTGGTGACTGTGCCTGAAGGTACCGACAAGCAAACCGTTCAGGATCTGCTGCAGGAACACCGCATCGAGAAAATCCTGGTGGTTAACAGCTCAGGCAAGCTGGCTGGTCTGATGACCGTGCAGGATATCGACAAAGCACGTACCTACCCGAACGCTGCCAAAGACGATCAGGGTCGTCTGCGCGTTGGTGCAGCGGTTGGTACTGGTCAGGGCACAGATGAACGTGTCGACGCTCTGGTTAAAGCCGGTGTTGACGTGATCGTTGTTGATACGGCCCACGGTCATACCTCCAATGCCAACGGTACCGGTGTTATTGACCGCGTACGTTGGGTGAAAGAACGTTACCCTGACGTGCAGGTTATCGGCGGCAACATTGCTACTGCTGAAGCCGCTATCGCTCTGGCTGAAGCCGGTGCTGACGGTGTGAAAGTGGGTATTGGCCCTGGTTCTATCTGTACCACCCGTATCGTTGCCGGTGTCGGCGTACCACAGATTTCAGCCGTTGCGAACGTGGCAGAAGCCATGGATAAGTACGGTATTCCTGTTATCGCTGACGGCGGTGTGCGTTTCTCCGGTGATATTTCCAAGGCTCTGGTCGCCGGCGCCAGCGTGATCATGGTTGGCTCTATGCTGGCCGGTACCGATGAATCCCCGGGTGAAGTTGAACTGTTCCAGGGGCGTGCTTATAAAGCTTACCGTGGCATGGGTTCTCTGGGTGCAATGGGTCAGGATCAGGGTTCTTCTGACCGTTACTTCCAGGACAAGAAAGGCGGCGTTGATAAACTGGTACCGGAAGGTATCGAAGGCCGTATCGCCGTTAAAGGCCCGCTGGCCAATATCGTGCATCAGCTGATGGGCGGTGTGCGTGCTTCCATGGGCTACACTGGCTGCGCAAACATCGATGAGATGCGCACCAAACCTCAGTTCGTACGTATTACGGCTGCAGGTATGAAAGAATCGCACGTACATGACGTGCAGATCACCAAAGAAGCGCCTAACTACCGTCTGGGCTGATGCCCTCAGGTAATAACAGGCGAGTGAAGCAGGCACCGGGTCTGCTTCATGGTTAAAACAGGGCGCTTCGCTGAGGTGCCGGATAAGTCTGGGGATGCAGTGCATCCCCGCTTGTATTTTCAGGAACTAAAAAAATTATGTCTCAAGACATTCATGCACAACGCATTCTGATTCTGGATTTTGGCTCCCAGTACACTCAGCTGATTGCCCGTCGTGTCCGCGAAATCGGTGTTTTCTCTGAAATCCGTGCCTGGGATATGGACGAAGCGGAAATCCGCGAATACAAACCGACCGGTATTATTCTTGCCGGTGGTCCGGAATCCGTAACCGAAGAAAACTCCCCGCGCGCACCACAGATCGTATTTGATATGGGCCTGCCAGTGCTGGGTATCTGCTACGGCATGCAAACCATGGCCGAGCAGCTGGGCGGTAAAGTAGAAGGTTCCAGCATCCGTGAGTTTGGCTATGCCCAGATTCAGGCTGAAGGCGACAGCCAGCTGTTTAAAGACATCAAAGATCATGTTGATGCAAACACTGGCAAATCTCTGCTGGACGTATGGATGAGCCACGGCGACAAAGTGGTAAAAATGCCGGAAGGCTTCGAGCTGATGGCATCCACACCAAGCTGTGCCATTGCCGGTATGTACAACACAGAGAAAAACTTCTTTGGCGTACAGTTCCACCCGGAAGTGACTCATACACTGCAGGGCAAGCGCATGCTTGAGCAGTTTGTGCTCGACATCTGTGGCTGTGAAGCTCTGTGGACGCCGGCCAAAATTATTGAAGACCAGATTGAAAAAGTCCGTGCTCAGGTAGGTTCCAACAAAGTTCTGCTGGGTCTCTCCGGCGGTGTGGACTCCTCCGTGGTAGCAGCACTGCTGCACAAAGCCATTGGTGATCAGCTGACCTGTGTTTTCGTGGATAACGGTCTGCTGCGTAAAAACGAAGGCGATATGGTGATGGACATGTTCGCTAAGAACATGGGCGTAAAAGTCATCCGCTCTAATTCCGAAGATCTGTTCCTCGGCAAGTTGCACGGTATTTCCGATCCGGAAGCCAAACGTAAAGTCATCGGTAACACTTTTATCGACGTATTTGACGAAGAAGCCGGTAAATTAAAAGACGTTCCGTTCCTGGCGCAGGGCACCATTTACCCGGACGTAATCGAATCGGCTGCGTCTAAAACCGGTAAAGCACACGTCATTAAATCCCACCACAACGTGGGCGGTCTGCCGGAAGACATGAAGATGGAACTGGTTGAACCTCTGCGTGAATTATTTAAAGACGAAGTGCGTAAAATCGGTCTGGAACTCGGTCTGCCATACGACATGGTTTACCGTCACCCATTCCCGGGGCCGGGTTTAGGTGTCCGTATTCTGGGTGAAGTGAAAAAAGAATACGCCGATATTCTGCGTGAGGCTGACGCTATTTTCATTGAAGAGTTACACAACTTTGACTGGTACCACAAAACATCCCAGGCCTTCGCAGTATTCGTACCGCAGAAATCCGTGGGTGTTGTAGGGGATCAGCGTCGTTACGAATGGGTTATCGCACTGCGTGCAGTCGAAACCATCGACTTTATGACGGCGCGTTGGGCTCACCTGCCATACGAACTGCTGGAGAAAGTTTCCAACCGTATTATCAATGAGATCGAACACGTATCCCGTGTGACATACGATGTTTCCAGTAAGCCGCCAGCGACCATTGAGTGGGAATAATTCCATCTCTTTAGTCTGTTGATGAAAAACCCGCCGACCTTTGGGATGTGGGTTTAGACTTGATACTACGTGGTAGCGGTCTCACCAGAGAAGACAAATAACGGCAGCTTCGGCTGCCGTTTTTTATACCCGCCATAAAGCATCCAGCTTCAATCTTTATTAGTGTTTTACCATCAGGGGCGTACGTAATAATCTATATGTGGTCTTAAATAATGGAATGCTCTCGAGAGGTAGTGTCTTGGCGATCTTTGATATTGAGAAAAATGACTTACTGCGCTTGTCCGACGTACTTCTTGAGGAACTCATTGCACGCTTGGCTGAAGCTGAAGTTTCAGCAAATGGACATAGCCCCGCATACGTTCGCTGGTCTGGATCTATCAATGCCTCCGATGGTGGCATTGATATTCACGTTCAGGTGCCAGTCGAGAATCTGAGTACAGGGTTTCTGGAAAGACCAGACACAATCTTGCAGGCCAAAAAACATTCAATGCCAAGGGCCGCTATTCAAAAGGAAATGTCTGATAATGGGCAGCTCTCAGCAACAATTGCAGAACAGGCATCAAAAGGTGGTAGCTATATTATCGTAAGCTTGGCAGATGATTGTTCTCCAACCAAGAGAGCAGAACGTCTCAAGGCAATGCAGGATGTTGTTCGAGGCACCCCAAACTTTGACCATATGCATTTGGATTTTTACGATCGCTCAAAATTGGCTCAATGGTTGCGCCAGCATCCGTCTGTTTTGCTGTGGGTAAAGGAAAAACTTGGGCAGGGATATTCGGGCTGGAAGCCTTATGGTACCGTTCAACAAGTGATGGCAGTGTATGGGCACACTGGTCAACCACTGCTGAACAACAATGTAAATCCTTGTCTGATGCGGCTATCCAGTTTCTGGAAGCATCTCCTGACCCAGAATCAGTTTTGGAAGTTTTTGCAGCCAGTGTGACGCCGAGCTCATGGTCAGGTAGTCGTGCGGATGCAATGCAGCCAAGAGTCGATGCTATTGGTGAGTTGGCTCATCACGAACGATCTGATATTGCATCATCCGCCAAACGGCTGCTTGAAGAACTGCTAGCCAAGATCGAAGGAATTAGGAAAAGGGAGCAGCAATTAGATGAGGCTGCAGAGCAGAGATTCGAATAAAATCTGAAATTTTTCGGATTTTATCGAATCTGTCGCAACTAAGATCAGTGTGGATCTGGAGATTTATCAGTAAAAAAATTGCGTTGTTTGCGGGATGGTATGAAAAAAAGAACGGCTTTGTACCACTTAAAAACGTGGGGCATAGACTCCGTATTTGAGCATTAACTGTTCGGATTGGTTATTACTTCATATAGATTTTGCCGGCGAAAGTAACTCACCGGCGGTGGTGTTGTATTTTCTATTTGTACATATATTGGGCGAATATATTTCAGAAAACCACGTCGATAGCTTTTGAACTGGAAATTCAGGGTGAAGCGCGTGTTATGACGGTGTTGTACGCGAGGTCAGTCCGGTAAACAGTGCCGAAAGTAGCAGTATCGCTGCGCTCGCGATAAAAGTAGTCTGATACCCGCTGGTATCAAACAGAAGGCCACCGAGTGTCGAACCAATAGCGATGGAAAGCTGAATGACGGCTACGTTCAGATGATCAGACGAACAGACCATCAGAGGATTCTGCATCGTTGAGGTATTCCCGGTTCATCGAGGCGTAGCGCCCTTGTGCGCTTGAGGGTGGTATATCCAACAGCTGAAAAGGTAAGGGCAGAGACTTTGGGCAGTGTCCCATATTGGATGCGATTGTTCAGGCTTCTTATGAATATAAGGCGTCCAGAAGTTCAATTCAGGCTGACTTTTGCTCCGGCGCAGCATATTGCGCCAGCAATGCTGGTGAATACATAGCATAACGGCCGCCTAACCGGTAAAGTGTCGGCCCTGATGAATACGTGCTAACCGCTGGCTTTCAGGGAGGAAGCCGAGTCATAACCCGAGGTATCCATGACCCTTAACAATAAAGTCACGCAACTCCTTAAGGCTGTTAGCGTGGTCGCCATTGCTCTTGTTTCTTTTTCCGTAAATGCCGACGATAAAGTCTACCGTCTGACTCTGGCCGAAACCTGGAATGCGAATACGCCGATTCTGGGTGATGCCAGCAAAAATATGGCTAAGCTGGCCAATGAAATGTCGAACGGTCGTCTGCAGATCCGCATTGATTCTGCCAACAAACACAAGTCTCCGTTTGGCGTGTTCGATATGGTGCGTTCCGGGCAGTATGATCTGGGCCATTCCAGCTCTTATTACTGGAAAGGCAAGGTGCCGAATACGCTGTATTTCTCCTCCATGCCGTTTGGCATGATGAGCACAGAGCAATACGCCTGGTTCTACCGCGGTGGTGGTATGGAACTGATGCAGGAGGTTTACAGCCCGTTCAATCTGTTGTCATTCCCCGGTGGTAATTCCGATATTCAGATGGGTGGCTGGTTTAAAAAAGAGATTAATTCTCTGGAAGACCTGAAAGGCCTGAAAATGCGTATTCCGGGGTTCGCCGGTGAAGTGTTTGCCCGTGTTGGTGCAAGCCCAACCAATATCGCACCCGGTGAAATGTACACCGCACTGGAGCGCGGCACGATTGATGCGCTGGAGTGGGTCGGCCCGGCCTTTGATCTGCGTATGGGCTTCCAGAATATCGCGCCGTTTTACTACACAGCATGGCATGAGCCGGGTTCTGAAACTCAGTTTCTGGTGAACAAGAAAAAATGGGAATCTCTGCCGGCGGATCTGCGTGCGATTCTGGAAACCGCCTTTCGCGTGGCTGCCTTCGATATGTACGTGCAGGCGATCGATGCCAACGCCAAAGCCTGGCAGCAGATGCTGCAGGAAAATCCGGACATTAAGGTGAAAACCTTCCCGGATGAAGTGATGAACGCCATGCGCGTAGCAAATCGTGAATTGCTGGCTGAAATGGCCGCTGATGATGAGCAGGCAAAACGCATTATCGAGTCTCAGGCGAGCTATCTGAAAACGGTTCGTGCATGGACCGATATTTCGACTAAAGCGTATCTGGATATCAGCGACAGCGAATAAAACTCAGGGGCCAGGGAGTGGCCCGCTATCTGTTCTGTATTGGCCGTCTCAGCTGGCCGGCGTCAATCAATACACCTCAGTCGGAATCCGTCCTGCCTTGCACATCCACCAATCCGGTGTAGGCTGATACTAATGCCTGTTACCGAGGAGGTGGCTGATGACCATCAGAATTGCCATTAACGGTTTTGGACGTATTGGCCGCAATATCCTGCGCGCTTTGTACGAGAACGGCTACCGCACAGACTCCGCTCATCCTCTCCAGGTCGTTGCCATCAATGACCTTGCCCCCACCGCAACCAATGCTCATCTGCTGCAGTATGACAGTGTTCATGGCCGTTTTGGCGGTGATGTACAGCACGATGACAACAGTCTGACGGTCAACGGTGACCGCATCGCCATCTGTGCTGTGCGTAACCCGGAAGAGCTGCCCTGGCGTGAGCAGAGGGTGGATATCGTGCTGGAATGCACCGGGCTGTTTACCAGTAAGGAAAAGGCATCAGCACATTTGCGTGCTGGAGCACCACGGGTACTGGTGTCTGCACCGGCCAGCGGCGCCGACGCTACTGTGGTGTACGGCGTTAATCATGAGTTGCTGAATGCCAGTCAGCAGGTGGTATCGAATGCCTCCTGCACCACCAACTGTCTGGCACCGGTCGCTCAGATACTGCATCAGGCACTGGGCATTGAAAATGGTCTGATGACCACGATTCACGCCTGGACCGGCGATCAGAAGCTGACCGATGTGTGTCACGAGGATCTGTACCGCGCCCGCGCTGCGACGGAATCCATGATTCCGACCAAAACCGGCGCGGCGGTGGCGGTTGGTCTGGTATTACCGCAGCTGGCAGGCAGACTCGATGGCCTGGCGGTGCGGGTTCCGACCGCCAATGTATCCATGGTGGATTTGTCCTTTATTGCCGGACGTGACACCACAGCGGAGGAGGTTAACCGGCTGATGGCTGACGCTGCGGAGCATTCTGCGGTACTGGGTTACAACGACGCGCCGCTGGTCTCCATCGACTTCAATCACAACGCACTGTCCAGTGTGTTCGATGGTAACCATACCTGGGTATCCGGGCGTCTGGTGAAAGTGATGGCGTGGTACGACAACGAGTGGGGGTTTTCTAACCGGATGCTGGATACAGCAAGGCGCTGGATGGCTCATTGAATTTAACGTGAGATAAAAAATGGGCAGGACATTCATAATGTCCTGCCCATTTTTTATTGCTCGTCAGTTGTGTGAACTGTGTGGTTTTAACCGGCAGATTCTGCCAGCTCAAGTTGTACTAAGGCATCGAGTTTGCGCCGTACTTTGACCGCGGCAATATCCGATGGCAGTAACACCGGGTTGAGTTTGAACAGGTCGTTGGTGCCCATTTCTTTGTGTGCCGCATCCAGTGCAGGGCCATCTTCGGTGACGAAGGCGTCGTGCATGGCTTTGATTTTCATTTCATTAAATTCGCCGTCTTCTTCCAGATGGTTGCGTCGGGTGGCGAAGAAGTAATGCGTCGTGGTTGCACTTTCCGGGGTGCAGATATGCAGATCATACTGGCCAACACAGTTGCTCAGATCCAGCGGACCATCGTTCTGAGTGCAGCCAGTAGTGAGCTGTTTTTGTCCAGCGTTGCTCTCAGGCCGTAGCGTTTACAGAGTGGCGGCACAGAGAGCGACTACAAAGATAGTGAGCGTCCATCATACGGCGTCATGGGAGGAGGGATAGTCCGTATAATTACCGACACTGTTGCATCAGCTTGTGTGATTGTTGCAGAGGAAATCCGGCGGTATTTATCTTTACCGCTTTTAGCGTGCCGCTTGCCGGATTGAAGCACAGCGTGTCTGTGTCTGATTGCTGCTTGTCTGTGTTTGAGCGCCGCGCGCCTGCTTTGAATTTCAGAATACACGCGGCCTGTCGATGAATGGATTCACTTCAGTGTGCGAACATTGCCTGCGGATCAGCTGACTGCATGACGTGCGCGGATGCGCCTGTGCGTTATCACGATGACAACGGCACTGAAACAACTCAGCGCAGATGCCGCCAGAAGTCCCAGTGGCTGTGGAAATACATCCATAAAGGATGACAGAAACTGACCTGAAAAAACCGCCATCGACAGAAATGCCAGCAGTCGCCCACGCTGTTGCGGGTGACTTTGTTCTACCGTCATAAAGTTAACCAGTGGAATGCTCAGGCCAAATCCGGCGCCGAGCAGAATTGCTGCTGCGACCAATGCGGCTAATGACTCTGCCGCGGCAAATGCCAGGTGTGCACAGGTGTACAGCACAAAGGCAGTGACCAGCGTCCGGTATTCGCCCAGTCCGCGCACCGCTTTGGGCATAAAGCCCGCCGCCACAACAGCGATCAGAGAGACAAAAGACAGCAGGTAACCGGTCTGAGCTTCGCTGAAGCCCAGTGCGTGTAACTTAAATGGCAGCAGAATAATGGCACTGAAAAACGCCACCATGGCCATCAGGGCAGAAAAATAAAGAAGGCGGATGGCGGCTGGAATGCGGATGCTGTCACTGTCAGCAGAACCGTGGTTGTGCGTCTGCGGATGCGGCACAAAGATAAGTACCATTATGAATAACAACCAGGCACTGAGGTACAGGGCAAACGGCCAGTACCAGCTGATGCCTGCCAGGATGCCGCCCAGGCTGAGCATAATGACACCGCCCAGTTCAATCGCCATGCCCTGGCGCGCCATCATGTTCATTCTGGCTTTGCCTTCGTAAAACACTGAGATCAGTCCCGTTCCTGAGGCCATTACCAGTGCCGTCGCACCGCCCAGTAACAGACGGTCAACAAAGATCAGCCAGCTGTCGGCTAAAAAAGCACCGCAAACACCAAATACACCGTAAGCAGCCAGGCCCGCCAGCAGAGATGTGTACATGTCGTAGCGGTGGATTATGTAGGCCGCCAGAGGGCCGAACAGTACGACGCCCAGGGAAGGCACGGTGACCAGCCAGCCCGCAGCCGCTTCCATGCCCAGTGCCGGGGCAATTATGGGCAGGCCCGGCACAATGACACAGCCAACCATGATGGTCAGGCAGGCTACGCACAGCAGAGTGATAGCCGTTGCTCTGGATGGCGTTGGCTCAGACATGGTGTTTTCCTCAAAATACTGAATTCTTTAAAATGGGATTTGCATCCCACATAGTAGGATTTGGTATTTTATATGAATGATTGTCGTTTGTGGCGGTTATTTGTTCTGTCTGCGGAAGACTTTGTTAATTGCCACGGAAATCAGGACAATAGCCACAGCGGGTGCAACCAGCACTACGACACAGACAAGCGTTAAGCGGTTTTTATTGGGAGGCCGGAGTGGGAAAGGAAGACAGTCATGGAATTCAGGTGATCGCCAAATCAGCTGCTGTGATGCGCGCACTTGAGCAGCACCCACAGGGGCTGACTCTCAACGAGCTTATTACTCACACCGGAATTCCGAAATCGACTTTGCACCGTCTCTGCTCGGCCTTGCAGGAAGAAGATCTGACCCTGTATCAGGATGGTGTCTGGCGTTTGGGTACAGGGCTTGTGCGGCTGGCTGCCAGCAGCCATGAGCGGGTGATTTCGCGCTTACGTCCGCTGCTGGAAAGACTGGCTTGGCGCACCCGCGAAACCGTGGATCTGTGTGTGTTTCGCGGCCAGCACGCGCTGTTGGTGGATCAGGTGATGTCGGATCAGGAATTGCGTGTGGTATCTCCTCTGGGGACAGCTTTTCCGTTGCATATGACGGCACACGGTAAGGCGATGCTGGCGACTCTGGATGACAATGCAGTAAAAGAACTGTTTCCGGAAGAAGCGCTGATCCGGCGAACTGATGCCTCCCATGAAAGCAGGACATCACTGCTGCAGGAGCTTGAGGTTATCCGCAGTCACGGGCTGGGTGTGGATCTGCAGGAGCACGCTGCTGGCGTATGTGCGCTGGGGGTTGCACTGAATACCGGGGGCAGGGAACTGTATGGTCTGGCGCTGGCGGTACCGGATCTGAGGTTTGAACGTGATCTGGAATCCCTGCGCAGCAGTCTGCTGCAGACCAGAGCGGAAATTGACGCCTTGTTTGGTGAAGCCCAGGACTGAGTATACGCAGCCTGGCAGCGGAATTAAGCGCTCAGGCTGACTACCTGGTTGCGGCCATTCAGTTTAGCGCTGTAAAGCGCCTCATCGGCGGTGTTCCACAGTGTGTTCAGATCCTGATCCATGGAGGTACAGGCGCCAATACTGATGGTCACCGACAGTATATCGCCGTCTTCCACATCAATTTTCAGGGCCGCAATGCGCTGACGCAGATTTTCCATCAGCGCCTGAACTTCAGCAGCAGAATGCGCCGGAATAAGAACAGAAAACTCTTCACCGCCGGTACGTGCCAGTAACAGCGGGGCCAGCTCTTCGTGCATGGTTCTGGCGACTGCCTGCAATACCAGATCACCGGCATGATGACCAAAATGATCGTTCACTTTCTTGAAGTGATCGATGTCCATGCTGACCATGGTCTTGCGCATTTGTGAGCGGGTTTTGTTAATCAACTCTTCCGCCTGGTGCATAAAGTAGCGGCGGTTGTAGAGGCCGGTGAGAAAGTCCTGCTCAGCCTGATTTTTCAGCTGCACATAGGCGTCGATCATCTGCGCATTGTTATTAATGCGGTAAATAAATTCCTGCAGATTAAAGGGTTTGTGCAGGAAATCATCAGCGCCACTGCGGATGAAGTCCATCGACAGTTGTGCGCTGCTGCGCGGCACCGCGGAAACACCGATAATCGACATCGGCCGGTCGGGAAATTTGTAGCGGATGGTCTGGATCAGCTCCAGGCCATTCATCCCCGGCAGCTGGTGATCGACCGTCATCAGGCGGATATCCGGGTCGCGTTGCAGAATGTCCAGTGCCTGCTCGGATGATTCAGCCTTAATCACTGAATAGCGGTTTAATTCCAGTACCGCTGCCATGCTTTCCATTTCCACCAATGAATCTTCCACGATCAGAATCTTCCGCTTTTGATTCAGCTGCAGTTGTTTCAGCAACCGGGTGGCGTAGGGATACCAGTAGCGTCCTTCTTTGTTTATGTAGTCAACAGCTCCTTCACGCAGCCACTGATCACGGGCGCTGGTGTCTTCACTGCCGGTGAGAATAACCGTGGCTATGCCGGCGGTAAGCAGATCTTTTGTGGCTTCGCCATTCAGGGCATCAGGCAGATGAATGTCCGCCAGCGCGGCTGCCACGGGTTCGTCCTGCTGAAGTTCTGATTTCAGCTGTTCCCGTGAATTCACCACCGTCAGTGTGTCAACGCCTTCGGGGTTGAACAGGTGACGGATAATGCGGATGACCAGTGGGTCATTTTCGACAAGCAGAAATTTAGCCATAAGACGCGTTTAAATGGGTTTAATGCGAGTATAGACCCAACAGTCATTTATGCAGGCGAAATACAGGGTTAACCACTGAAGTCGTATAGTCGTCAGTCTTCTGTATTATTAATCTGCTTATTATTGCGAATCAGTTCCGGTCGGCCCGATGACCGGGGCAGCGGAAATCACGACAACCAGACAGGACGCGCTATGACACAGAATCTCTATAACAATAATGAAAGTGGCATTTATCAGCTGGATGCAGACTACATTGCGCCAGGACTCGCGTCTGTGTACCTGATGCGTCAAAAAGATCGCCTGGCCATTATTGAAACCGGTACTGCCAATACCGTGGCGACCATTATGCAGGCGATTGAGCAGCAGGGTCTCACAGCAGAGGCTGTCGACTGGATCATTCTGACGCATATTCATCTGGACCACGCTGCCGGTGCCGGAGCGCTGATGCAGAAATGTCCGAACGCAAAACTGGTTGTGCATCCGCGCGGTGTCCGGCACATGGTTGATCCGGCAAAACTGGAGGCGGGAACCAAAGCTGTGTACGGCGAAGAAAAATACCAGCAGCTGTATGGCAGTCTGATTCCGGTCGCTGAAGACAGGGTTATGGCCGCGACCGATGAAATGACATTGGATTTCCATGGCCGCACGCTGACCTTTTACGATACGCCAGGACATGCAATGCACCACGTATGCATTCACGATTCACTCAGTAACGGTGTCTTTACCGGAGATACCTGTGGCCTGTCGTATCGCCAGTTCGATGGTGACGATGGCTCCATTCTGCTGTTTGTCACCACCACTCCGGTGCATTTTGATCCACTGGCCATGCGCGCCAGTATCGAGCGCATAGCCGCTTTGAAACCGGCGGAACTGTTTCTTACGCATTACGGCAGTGTCGAGCCCAGTGCGGACAATATAGGGCAGTTGCTGGCATCACTGGATGCCCTGGTAGCTATTGCTGAGCAGTACCGCGAAGCGCCTGAAGGGCGTACAGAGCGTATGGCGCAGGACATCAGCGACTGGCTGTACGCGCGGATTCAGGAACGCAATCTGCCGTTGAGCGAAGACTTCTGCCGTCGCTGGCTGGCAACCGATGCCAATCTGAATGCTCAGGGGCTGGAGGTTTGGCTGAGCCACTGATTAGCTCAGCATCCCTCTGTGGCAGATTCTTCGCGTTATATTTGTCGGGTTTTGTAAATGCCGGGAACATTAATAGCGCAAAATTTTCTCTTTGCTGGTTGTGCTCTCTTTTATCTGGGCTTTCTTTTATCTGAAAAGAGGAGCTGAGCTCAATCAACTTATCCAGCACAAGTCCTGCAATCAGGTTCCTGCTGTAAGTGTAAATAAACCGGGAGAAGGTTATGAAATTCTGCAGATTAACCACGGTGGCACTGTTTACCATGGCCATGTCCGTCGCCAATGCCAATGCCGGGCAAGCTTTGTATGAAGAGCGCTACAGCGTTAATGAAGATAACAGCAGTGTTACGGAAATATCGTCACGGGAGGCTGAATCGCAGATCACCTCCCGTAACCGTTTGCACGTTATCCGGTGATTAATGTTCGCTTATCTGTCAGAAATTATCCCAGTAGGGCGGTTCGCCATAATAGCCATCGATAAAGTCGAGGAAGCAGCGCACTTTACTGGATAACAGGCGGCGGTGGGCGTACATAGCGTAAAGCCCGAGCGGTTCCGGTTCATACGCTGTCAGTACCGGTACCAGTTTGCCGGATTTAATGGCCGGGCCGGTAATAAAGGTTGGCTGAATCACAATACCGCTGCCGGCAATGGCGGCTTCGACCAGAACGTCGCCGTTATTGGCGATCATACTGGTATTGGTTGCCCGGCTGACCGTTGGCGCTGTGCTGTTGCCAGTGTTGGCAAAACTCATGTCGTCGGCCATGTAGCTGTAACGCAGATAGCGATGACAGCCGAGTTCGTCCGGATGCTGGGGCGTGCCGTTCTGCGCCAGATAATCAGGCGAAGCGCAGGTGACCAGCCGCACCGGCGCGATGCGTTTGGCGATAAAGGACGAACTCTTCAGATGGCCGATGCGCAGGGCAATATCAAAGCCTTCTTCAAGAATATCCACCTTGCGGTCGTTCAATTGCAGATCGACCACCACATCGGGATAGGCCTGCTGGAATTCGCTGACCAGACGCGGCAGATGCTGGATGGCAAAGGACACAGGCGCGGATATGCGCAATACCCCACGGGCGGCCCCCTGCAGATTATTCACCTCGTTTTCCATGTCATCGATATCCGCCAGAACCTGCTGAGCCCGTTGCAGGTAGGTTTCGCCGCCTTCGGTCAGACTGACCTTGCGCGTAGTGCGGTTCATCAGGCGGGTACCCAGGTGTTCCTCCAGCCAGGAGACATATTTGCTGACCAGCTGTGGTGATTGCTCAAGGCGCTCGGCGGCGCGGGAAAAGGAGCCTTCAGTGGCCACGGTCACAAAGGTTTTCATCGCCAGAATCCGGTCCATAGGTGCTCCTGCCTGCTGCGAATGGAGTGAAAAGGCGATTATCAATGAATTATTGCTAATTATGCAATGAAAAGCCTGTTTTTCTTCGTGATGGGGATAGCTAAAGTATACATCAAGCGCTGAGGCAAACAGGGCAACAGAGACAAACAACCCTCTGGCTGACCCATCCGATGCCTGATACGCATTAACAATACTATGGAGATACGACGATGAAAAAACTGATCAAAACCCTGACTTCTTCTAAAGCTGGCTTCGCTCCTCTGGTTCTGCGTGTACCGGTTGGTCTGACTCTGGCTGCTCACGGCTCACAAAAACTGTTCGGTATGTTCGGTGGCTACGGTCTGGAAGGCACCGGTCAATGGATGGCCAGCCTGGGTCTGGAACCTGGATACCTGATGGCCCTGCTGGCCGGTAGTGCAGAGTTCTTTGGTGGTCTGGCACTGGTGCTGGGTCTGCTGACCCGTCCTGCGGCTCTGGTTACTGCCTTCACTATGCTGGTGGCAATCTTCAGTACTCATATCAGCAACGGCCTGTTTATTTCTAACAATGGCTATGAATACGCTCTGGCGCTGCTGGCTGTGACTGTATCTCTGGCAATTCAGGGTGGTGGCCGCTTCGCAGTGGATAACGTGATTAACGCCCGTCTGCGCGGATAAGTCATAAATCGTTCGCCCGGGGTCAGGTTATTTACACCGGACCCCGCTAAATTATTTCAGTTATATCCTGTCTGAATCCGCAGTGCGGGCAGGGCAGTAAAGCAAGTTGCAGGAGAACCTTATGTTAGTTGATGGTAAATGGGATCAGGAATGGAAAGCCGTTCAGAGCAAAGATGAAGACGGCCGTTTTATTCGCCAGACTTCAACTTTCCGTCACTGGATTACTGCTGATGGCAGCGCCGGGGCAACTGGCGATGCTGGTTTTAAGGCAGAAAAAGGCCGTTACCACTTATACGTAGGTTATATCTGCCCATGGGCATCGCGTACCCTGATGGCGCGCGCATTAAAAGGTCTGGAAGATTACATTACCGTCAGCGTGGTGAACCCGGTACTGACCGAGCAGGGTTGGCAATTTGATGGTTTTCCCGGTGCGACGGCCGATGAGCTGCACGGTAAAACCTATATGCACGAGCTTTACAGTCATGCCGATCCTCACGTAAATGGCCGTGCGACTGTGCCGGTACTGTGGGATAAGAAAAACGATGTGCTGGTGAATAATGAATCCGCTGACATCGTGCGTATGTTTAATACCGCATTTAATCATCTGACCGGCAACACGCTGGATCTGTATCCTGACTCTCTGGCCAGTGCGATTGACGAACTGAACCCACGCATTTACAGCCAGCTGAATAATGGCGTCTATCAGGCCGGTTTTGCCAGCTCACAACAGGCCTATGAAGAAGCGTACAACAACGTTTTCACCATGCTCGATGAACTGGAAGAGCGTTTATCCGATGGTCGTGAGTTTCTGTTTGCAGAAGGATTCACGGAAACTGATATCCGTACCTTTGTAACACTGGTTCGTTTTGATTCGGCCTACCATGGTTTATTTAAAACCAACCGCAATATGCTGAAGCAGATGCCTTATCTGCACGCTTATATGAAACGTGTACTGGCGCTGCCAGGTATCGCAGCTACGGTAAAACTGGATCACATCAAAGCAGGTTATTACTCGATTAAAGATCTGAATCCATCCGGGATCGTACCGGTGGGTCCGTATGAAATCTGATCATCAGTAAACCATGTTTGTATAGCATCTACTCTTATCAGGCTCCCATGTCTCGGCGTGGTGGCCTTTCTTCATCTATATCAATTTTTAATTGTGTGTATTGTACTGGAATGACTCGGGAGTAATCGAATAAACCTTTTTATAGAGGTCTTCCCTGTATAACTCGCTCGCCGTATAGTTACCACTTATCCTTTAGAGTGGTAGATAGACTATGAGATTTCATAGCGGCGGACCTGCTATTCCCGATCAACTGCTACAGCATTGTGATGATGGACGTGTTGTATTCCTTTGTGGTGCAGGAGTTTCTAAACCTGCCGGTCTGCCTGACTTTAAAGAGTTAACAAGTCAGGTCATTGATTCTTTTAATCCGTCTCAAGACTCCAATATTCGGAAGGATTTTGAAAATAATCTGCCTTTGGATCAGGTTTTCCACTTTCTATATCAGGAATTTGTAAAGGAAGAGGTGGACGAAGTTGTAGCGGAACGCTTGCGTACGGCCCCTTCGATGCTGACATGCAGTAATCACCATGATTGGATTAAACGAATATCATCCAGTCAAGCCGGACATCCCCAGGTTGTTACCACAAACTTTGATGTGCTGTTTGAACTTAACGAGGACGGTAATGGACCAAAAATCCATATACCACCTGCATTGCCAGATTTGTCGCTTGGTTCCGGTATCGAAGGTATTACCTACCTTCATGGTCGGTTAGCAGATATAGATGCAGAGAGTCATGGATATGTGTTAAGCAGCGCTGATTTTGGTCGTGCATATCTTTCGGAAGGGTGGGCAACAAAGTTCGTCAGAAATTTACTGAGGCATTACACTGTTGTCCTATTGGGCTACCGCGCAGAAGACCCGCCGGTTAAATATTTGCTTCAAGGTTTGAGTCGCGATAGCCAGCATGACCGTTCGCGCTTATATGCATTTAGCCGTGGCAGAGCAGAGGATGTTGAAGCTGAATGGCGGGATCGTGGTGTTACAGCTATTGCGTATAGCGAGCACGACGATTTATGGCAGACATTGAAGAGTTGGGCTGAACGAAAAGATCATCCGCGACAATGGCTGGAGTCTGTTATTGCTTCTGCAAACAAGGATCCGAAAAGCTTAGAGCCGTATGAGCGTGGACAAGTAGTGCATGCACTTCGTACTACTCGAGGAGCTAAGTTGTTTGCAAGTGCAAATCCGCCAGCCCATCCAGAGTGGATTTGTGTTTTTGATTCTCGTGTGCGGTCTGCCGAACCGAGTAAGAGTTATACCGAAGATAATGAAGTATTTTTCCCTAGTGATGCTTATGGATTGGATGATGATAAAGAGACCCTTTCTATCGAAGGGCAACGTAAAATCATAGCTGACGATAGCGTGTTGGTATGGCGTAATGGTGACGATAATCCAACCGAAGGACACTCATTAAGCCCAATGCAAGCTGCAGGGTTTGAGATTATTCCCGTTAGGTTGGGATACCTGGTGGATTGGATTGTTAACTCTATTCAAAGTCCGGTTATTGCATGGTGGATAGCTCGACAAAGTGGATTACATCCAAGGTTATTGCAGCAGCTAACTTTGAATTTTCAACGTGTAAATGATCTGCCGCCTAGGGCTACTCATATATGGAATTTGCTGCTTGAGCATCAAAAGCATGTTCAGAGCTTTTTTCATGATTTTGACTGGTATCTGCTTAAAGACAGAGTTTTAAAAGAAGGGTGGTCGCCTAGTGTTTTGCGATTTTTTCGTGAGGTGGCTACTCCTAGGATCGAAATTAGTCTGCCATTAGGTATAGCGAAATCCAAGCCGCCTGCGCTAACTTGGGATAACGTCAAGATATATGATATCGGGAATTTTGAAGTCAAATTTCTGGAAAGATATAAAGAGACTTTGGATGTCCCTGATGATGTAATTACTCAAGTCTTTCGTGTTATTGAAGATCAGTTTCTGCTCGCTTCAGGTTTGCTGAAGGATATTGAAAACCCTTACTTTTCCTCTCCTACCTTGTATCCAGGAAGGGAAATGGATGGGAGACCGCTTGGCGAGAAGATGTCGGAGGCAGTATTATTCTTTGTTCATTTATTTGATCTATTATCTGAAAAACAACCGAAAATAGCAGAAAGCGTTGCAAGTCAGTGGTCGGAAAGCGATGCATTTTTCTTCCGAAAATTTAAGCTCTATGCGCTTTCCAAAGAGCAAGTTTTTGAAGCTTCCACTGCTGCTGAAACTCTGCTGTCTTTTTCTCAAGAAGCGTTTTGGGATAGGTCTGTATCAAGAGAATTACTTTTTCTTCTCGTTGATCGTTGGTCGGAATTTTCAATGGATCATCGTCATCGGTTGATTGATAGGATCTTAGTTGGGCCGGATCGGGAAGCTCACTGGACTGAAGAAGTATATGCTAAGCGGCGATCAGAGTTGGCAGCTCGTTATGGAAGATATCTGGAGCTCAATGGATGTTCTGTTTCGGATGATCAGCATAATCATTTGAATTCTATTATCAAGAAAATCCCCCGTTGGAATGACTTATGGGTTCAGGGCGCTGTGAGTCTCAGTTGTTCCCGTACCTATTCTGTGCATGTTGATGAATCACCCGGAAGTTTGTTGAATGCTCCTGTGGATCAGGTTATTGAACAAGTCATGGAGGAGTTGCGCAGTGATGATCGCTCTGTAGAATATCGTCCATTTGTAGGGCTGATTAAGAATAGACCTTTAAAGGCTCTGAGGTCCTTGGTTCTTGAATCTAAAAAAAATAATTATCCTGCTCACTTGTGGAAGGATCTAATAGCTCATTTCCCAGTCAATGCTTCTGTAACTTTAAAGCTTAGTTTGGTAAATAGATTAATCAGTCTTCCTGATAATGTAGTTGTTGAATTGCGATATTCACTTGGAAATTGGATAAAAGGCAATCTGAACTCTATTCTTGAAATTGACGAAACTCTTGGTTGGAAGCTTTTTGATCGAATAGTGGGCTACTTTCTTGGTGCTGGTGAAGAGGCTACGGAGAGTTCATTGGGTGAAGCTAGGCGAGGTGGTAAGGCCCTTGTAGAATCTCGTAGAACTTATCACTATGCGATAAACAGCCCAATAGGTAATTGTGCTAATGCACTGATAAATTCCGTTCCGGAAGATATAAAGCCAGCTTTACCAAAAGGGGTTAAATCACGTATTGAACAATTAATGACTGCACCTGGTGAGGGGGCTGATCATGCAACGTCGATCTTTATGATGCAGTTAAACTGGCTTATGCATGTTGATCCTTTATGGGCATCAGAATCGCTGATCCCTATACTTAGCTTTGAACACTCGCTTGCTGAGCCAGCTTGGGATGGCTTTATACGAGCCGGTCAACGCCCAACCGACCAGGTCTTAACGGAAATAAGGCCACTATTGAATGATTTTGTACCATGGATGAATACATTGTATTGGGAGGACGACATGTATAAATATGCTATTCAATGGTTAGCACAAATGTATATGTTCTTACCAGAAGCAGATCCCAATCAATTGTCTGCCCCTGAAATGAGAAGCATACTAAGGTACTCTACGGCTGATGCTCGTAATGAATTTATCCTTTGGTTGGGGCAAGTCGCTCAAGTAGATGAAAATGGCTGGAATTTGTATGTAATTCCGTTCGTTAAGAATGTATGGCCCTTGGAATCGAAATATCGTACGTCTGCCTCTGTAAAGGCATGGATCAATTTGCTTGATGATACGGGTGAATCTTTTCCTGAGGTTTATGAAACGATAAAGAAATTCTTAAATCCAGTTGCTTACAGTGATTTTTGGCTTTACCGGTTTACTCACGATTTAAAAGATGAAGAGTGTTTAACTAAACGCTTTCCTGAATTGGTGCTGGATATGATGGATAGAGTCACCGGGACACAAATATCACCAGAGCTTAAAGCAATTATTGAAATTGTGATTGAAAGCGCCCCCGAGTTGGAAACAGATCGTCGATATCAGCGATTATTCGAACTGGTTGAAATGAATTGACGGCCAGACGCTGGTAAGAGCCACGGCGTGTTGCCGTGGCTCTGAGTTGTTACTTCTGACGCTGCGCTTCTTTAAACGCCAGCTTTTCTCCCCGGCGTTTGCGGATGGTTTCTTCCGTTTCAGAACCGATGTGCGCTTCACCGCGTTCACGGGCCAGTTCCATCTGTTGTTCACGGGAACGGAAGCGCTGGCGCTGTTCGTCGCTGTATTCGTCAAAACACTGGTGGCAGCTGACACCGGCTTCGTATTGCGGCCGTTCTTTATCGGCTTCTGTGATCGGACGGCGACAGGCATGGCACTGATCGTAAATGCCTTTTTCCAGACTGTGGTTTACCGCAACGCGGTTATCGAAGACAAAACATTCGCCTTCCCACATGGATTCTTCCTGCGGCACTTCTTCCAGATATTTGAGGATGCCACCTTCCAGGTGATAGACCTCATCAAATCCCTGTTCTTTCAGATAGGCGGTGGATTTTTCACAGCGGATACCACCGGTACAGAACATAGCGACTTTTTTATTTTTCGCCGGATCAAGATTGTCTTTCACATACTGCGGAAATTCGCGGAAGGTTTTGGTGCGTGGATCGAGGGCGCCTTTGAAGGTACCAATATCCACTTCATAGTCGTTACGGGTATCAACCAGCACCACATCCGGATCAGAAATTAACGCATTCCAGTCGGCGGGTTTTACGTAAGTACCTACCACGCGCTTCGGATCAATGCCTTCCACGCCCATGGTCACGATCTCTTTTTTCAGTTTGACCTTGGTGCGGTAGAAGGGGTTTTCCGCATCGTACGATTCTTTGTAGCTGATGTCGGCCAGACGCGGATCGTTTTTCAGGTAGTTGAGGAGGCCGTCTATGCCTTCGCGGGTAGCGGCTACAGTGCCGTTGATACCTTCGCTGGCGAGCAGCAGGGTGCCGCGCACATCCAGACGCTTCATTTCCTGATACAGTGGCTCGCGCAGGGCTTCAAAGTCGCTCAGGGTGACAAACTTGTACATCGCGCACACCACAATCGGGTGCGATTCAGAATATTGGGTCATAATTATCTCTCTGCTGGCCGGAGCGTAAATCCGGTGCATATTGAACATTGCTTGCTTCCGCAAGCCGGGTACTTCAGGTCCCGGTGCTTCAGAGCCTGGTGTTTGTGGGCTGATGCGTGAGTGGCAGATGCCTGACAGCCGGACTGGCGGAAGGGCGCTGATTATACAGGGCTTATCTGAGTAAAAAAGTCGGATATGACCATGAAGAGTGTAGGGAATAATATGTCGGATACTCCTTTTACCGAGCGCTTTCGCGAAGATAAAGACTACTTCTTTGACGAAGGCTGTTATATCAATGAGTTACTGAACACCGCAGCGGACCCTCAGCTGTCAGTTGCCCGGGCCCGGGTACTGCCAGGGGAAACCACCCGCTGGCATAAACTGCTGGGTACCACTGAACGTTATCTGATTGTTGCCGGCGTGGGGTCAGCTGAAGTGGGGGATGAGCCTGCGCTGGATCTGACCCGGGGCGATGTTCTGGTGATTCCGCCGGGTGTTCGCCAGCGCATTACCAACACCGGCAGCGAGGTACTGGAATTTCTTGCGCTGTGTACGCCGAGGTTTGAACCACAGGCGTATGTCGATCTGGAAAATGCAGAATAAATTCATAGCGTAATTTTTGTACCGCTATTTTTAAACCGGCGTCAAATGGGCGGAAAACCACCCATTTTTGTCTGTATTTCCCGTTATGTTAATTTTTGTGGTGAATTTATTTTTAATAAATCTGAGATCTTTACGGTTCAGACTCTGTCTCAGGTAAACACACTGTTGAATGAATGATTGTCAGTCCCTTTCTGCTATCGGTCTTACCATGGCTGGTGTAATCTAAGTGCAGAATTAAGCCGGAGAAAACTCATGCAAAAACGCACCAAAATCGTTGCCACGCTCGGACCTGCCAGCAGCAGCGATGAAGTTATCGAAAAACTGATCCTGGCCGGAGCGGATGTCTTCCGTCTCAACTTTTCTCACGGTGAGGCCGCAGATCACATTGAGCGTGCAGAAAAAGTTCGTCGTGCAGCAAAAAAACACGGTCGCTTTGTTGCGATCCTGGGTGACCTGCAGGGGCCTAAGATCCGTATTGCGCGTTTCAAAGAACAGAAAGTCCGTCTGGAAATCGGCCAGACCTTTACCCTGAATGCATCACTGGGTAACGAAGAGGGCGATGAACACCAGGTGGGTATCGACTATCAGCAACTGATCAACGATGGCAGCCCTGGCGATATCCTGTTGCTGGATGATGGCCGTATTGAGCTGGAAGTAACGGAAAAGCACGACGATCGTCTGGTGACTAAAGTGATCGTTGGCGGCTGGTTGTCGAACAACAAAGGCATTAACCGTCAGGGTGGTGGTCTGTCTGCGCGTGCACTGACCGACAAAGACAAAGAAGACATCAAACTGGCAGCCTCCATGAAAGTGGATTATCTGGCCGTGTCTTTCCCGCGTGACGCACACGATATGAATGAAGCCCGTGAGCTGCTGACCGCTGCCGGCGGTACGGCTGGTCTGGTTTCTAAAATTGAACGTGCAGAATGTGTGCAGGACGAGCAGACCCTAGACGATATTATTCTCGCCTCTGATGCTGTGATGGTTGCCCGTGGTGACCTGGCTGTTGAAATTGGTGATGCTGAGCTGGTGGGTGTGCAGAAGCGCATTATTGCCCGTTCCCGTCAGTTGAATAAGCCGGTGATTACCGCAACTCAGATGATGGAATCCATGATCGCTTCGCCAATGCCAACCCGCGCTGAGGTATCCGACGTGGCCAACGCGGTACTGGATTACACCGATGCCGTTATGCTGTCAGCTGAAACCGCAGCCGGCGATTACCCGGTCGAAACCGTTGAAGCCATGAGCCGCATTATTATTGGTGCGGAGCGCAACCCGCTGTCCAAGCGTTCCAAACACCGTCTGCATCAGGACTTCCATGACATGGATGAAACCATTGCACTGTCGGCTGTTTACGCTGCGAATCACATGGTGGGCTGTAAAGCGATTATCTCGCTGACAGAATCCGGTGCGACCCCGCGTCTGATGTCCCGTCTGCGTTCACATCTGCCGATCTACGCCTTTGCCCGTCGTGAAGATACACAGAACCGTGTTGCTCTGTATCGCGGCGTGCAGCCAGTGGATTTCCATGCGGATGAACTGGAACCGGATGCGATTAACCCGAAAGCTATCGACGTTCTGAAAGAGCGTGGTTGTCTTGAGTCCGGCGACATCGTGGTGATTACCCGTGGTGAATACCTGAATGCTCAGGGCGGCACCAACACCATGAAAAT
>NZ_DJIO01000159.1:45648-46209 GCF_002433655.1 Thalassolituus sp. UBA6592
GGGCGGCACCAACACCATGAAAATTTACAAAGTCGACTGATCTCTCTTAACCGGCCAGCACTCTGCTGGCCGGTGCATTTCCTCTCTTCTTTTCGGTTCTCTCTCGCTCCATTCCATCGACTCTGACGGCTCGGGTGTCTTTACCAAATCAGATGTCTGTACTGAATCAACTCTGTCAGCTGAGCAGCTTTGTCCCGAATGATCTGTCTATTCATGTCCAGATTGGACTCTGATCGCGTTTGTGACGCAGATTAAATCCGTGTTTATTGATCTGTGAGATAGTGGCGACTCCGAATTTCGGTAATATCGTCCACCTTTTACGGTATCAGGCCATCGGAGCGGCTCTATTTATGGAAAGGTTTCGTCACACGTCGTGACGCTGAATATCAGCCTGGTACGGGAAAACTGCCGGATGAAACGTATCCGGTAGTCAGCTTTATTTCAGGGGATTTGCATGAATCAGAAAGTGAACAAGTTATATGACGATGGACAGCATTCGGTGCTGTTCTTCACCGGATTGGTAGAAGGCGAAGGCATTCCAAGTAATCAGCTGATTATTGT
>NZ_DJIO01000088.1:0-10226 GCF_002433655.1 Thalassolituus sp. UBA6592
TAGGCCTCTAGACGATGGGGACGTCTCAATCAAGAGGCGCGAATTCTATTGAGGCTTTGATGGGTCGTCAACCCCTGCATGAAAATTTTTTACGACTACACTTAAGCGATGTTATGGAAATCGCGGTCACACAGGGCCTGAACCTCTATGTCTACATTCCTGCTGGTCATTCTTGCTGTGTTTACAGCGCTGAGCGCTGTCGGCGCGCTGTGGTTTATGCGCTGGCAGGAACAGAAGCGCCTTGAACGCGCCCGTCAGGCTGTCGAGCACGCTGACCGCATGGGTGAACTCAGCATGATTGGCGAAACCCTTGCCCCGTGGCTCAGCCAGGGCTGTAAGCAGTTTCTCGCTCACAAGATTCAACATCACGCCGGCCAGCTGCAACAACTGGGCATCAAAGCCGATCAGCGTTGCAACCGCGCTATCGAAAACGCTAACCAATGGATGGACGCAGCCAAAGGCGGCAAGACTCCCCTTCCCGCTCAAAGCAGTAAAGCGCAGGAACTGCGCAACCTGATTACCCTGCTGATCGAATACATCCGCAATGAATACAAGAAAAACCTGGTCGCTGCCGCCGAGGCCCGCCCCCTGCTGGCAGAGCTGAAGATTCTGAATGTGCGCATCGCAGCTGCGGTATTCGAAAGCAAAGCCATCGCCGCAGAGAACATGAATAACCACAGCCAGGCCGTGCATTATCTGAAGAAAGCCATGGCAGCCTTACAGGTGGTCGAGAAGCCTACCCCTGACATTGTTGATATGCTGGCCGATATCAAGCAGCGTCACGAACTGCAGCTCGCTCAGCTGCAAAGCAATAATACCGGCAATCGTCTGGAAGCAGCGGCAGAAAAGTTGGCGGAAGATGATGACGCCTGGAAGAAAAAGAACTTCTGAGCAGCCTGAACAGATTCCCCCGCTAATCCCGGGCCGACGCCAAATCAGCTGCCCGGCGCTGCTAACTGCCTGATTAATCCCTTCAGCTCGTCACGCAATGCTTTTCCCTGCTCTACGTCCACACCGGTCTGACACAGAATATCCGCCGGTATGTGTTTCGCCTGCTCCCTGAGCGTCTTACCGCTATCCGTCAGATCCACTTCGACCACCCGCTCATCTTTTGCCGAACGCCGGCGCACCAGCAAGCCATTGCTTTCCATGCGTTTGAGCAGAGGCGTAACCGTCCCGGTATCCAGCTGCAGTTGTTCACAGAGAAATTTAACCGTGACCGGCAGTGCCCCCTGCGTGGCAGGACGCCCTTTTTCCAGCGCCTGCCACAGAACCAGCATCACCAGATATTGCGGATACGTCAGCCCGAGCGCCTGCAGCATTGGCTGATAGGCCTGAGTAATCAGCCGAGACAGCGTATAAACGCTGAAACACAGCTGATTATCCAGATGCAGTTGCGGGTACTGATCCTCTGCCATCAGGCGCTGCCCAGCTGAGCTTCAATATCGGCTTTAAGCTTTTCCGGTTTAGTCGTTGGCGCATAACGCTTCACAACCTTACCCTGGCGATTAATCAGGAATTTGGTGAAATTCCATTTAATGCCCTTACTGCCAAGCAGGCCCGGCGCTTCGCTTTTCAGCTGCTGATACAGCGGTGCAGCACCGTCGCCGTTCACTTCGATTTTGGCGAACATGGGAAAGCTGACGCCATAGTTCTTCTGGCAGAAAGCGCCGATGGTGGCGTTATCGCCTTTTTCCTGATGGCCAAACTGATTACACGGGAACCCCAGAATCACCAGCCCCTGATCTTTGTATTGTTGATACAAAGCTTCCAGCCCTTCGTACTGGTAGGTAAAGCCGCATTCACTGGCGGTATTAACAATAAGCACCACGCTGCCCTGATACTCACTCAGATCCTGCTCTGTGCCACTCAGCAGCGGCATACGATATTCAAGTACTGACATTCTGACCTCTGATTCCGCTCAAACGGATTGTATTGTTATCAATTAGATTGCACACAATATAATTACCCCAAAAGAAAAACAACCATGCACGAGCACGGCAATCAGGCTCACACCTGAGTGCTGCTCCGCGTGGCGCTGGCAGGTAACGGCCGGGTTAACTGGCCTTCGCTGAGTCAGTCGTCTGTTTTCAGATCGAGAGAGGCAGAGTTGATGCAGTAACGCAGGCCGGTTTCATCCTGCGGACCATCGGTAAAGACATGGCCAAGATGCGCGTCGCATTTGTGACAGCGGACTTCGGTGCGCACCATAAAATGACTGGTATCTGTGTATTCGTCGATCACTTCATCACTGACCGGCTTAAAAAAGCTGGGCCAGCCGCAGCCGGAATCGAACTTGGTATCAGACAGGAACAATGGCTCACCACAGCACACGCAGTGATATACGCCCTTATCTTTGGTGTTCCAGTAACGCCCGGTAAAAGCCCGTTCAGTACCGGCTTCGCGGGTGATGTGATATGTTTCCGGATCGAGTTCGGCGGCCCACTCTTCGTTGGTCTTTTCGACTTTTTTCACCTGATTTCTCCTCAACGATTGTCTGTAAACCAAATCTGTGAAACAGCACGGCGCATACAGACTTTCAGAGCTAAGCTTCGAAGAGTATCATGCCCACTTTTCCTTTCAATACAGGCAGTAAGGTCCCATGCAGGAAATTCTTAAATCCAACAAACTGGCGAATGTGTTTTACGATCTGCGTGGGCCGGTACTGCAGGCGGCGAAGCGAATGGAAGATGAAGGTCACCGTATTCTGAAACTGAATATCGGTAACCCGAAACCATTTGGCCTGGACGCGCCGGATGAAATCATCCAGGACGTTATTTATAACCTGCCGGATTCTGAAGGCTATCAGGATTCCAAGGGCCTGTTTTCTGCGCGTAAAGCCATCATGCAATACGCCCAGCAGAAGAACATCGCCAACGTCACCATCGACGACATCATTCTCGGTAACGGCGTCAGTGAGCTGATCGTTGCCAGCATGCAAGGTCTGCTCAATAACGGTGACGAAGTACTGCTGCCAGCACCGGATTACCCGCTGTGGACCGGTGCCGTGGCTCTGTCCGGCGGTCGCCCGGTGCATTACATCTGTGATGAAGGCGCTGGCTGGATGCCGGATCTGGACGACATGCGCAGCAAAATCACCGATAAAACCCGCGCCATGGTGTTGATCAACCCGAACAACCCGACCGGCGCCGTGTACCCGGATGAAATCCTGCTGCAAATGCTGGAAATTGCCCGTCAGCACAACCTGATCGTATTTTCCGATGAAATTTACGACAAAATTCTGTTCGACGGTGTTACCCACACTTCCACTGCGTCACTGGCCGATGACCTGCTGATCATCACCTTTAACGGGTTATCTAAAAACTATCGTCTGGCCGGTTTCCGTTCCGGCTGGATGATTATCAGCGGCGCTAAACACCTGGCCCGCGATTACATCGAAGGTCTGGAAATGCTGGCGCAGATGCGTCTGTGTGCCAACGTACCGGCTATGTACGCTATTCAGACAGCCCTGGGTGGTTATCAGAGTATTAATGATCTGGTGGCGCCGGAAGGCCGTATCTGTCAGCAGCGCAATATCGCCTACGAAATGCTGAATGAAATGCCAGGGGTCAGCTGCACCAAACCACAGGGCGCACTGTACTGCTTCCCGAAAGTGGATCAGAAGAAATTCAATATCCGCAACGACGAACGCATGGTGCTCGACCTGCTGGAACAGCAACGCATTCTGGTGGTTCATGGCACAGCATTTAACTGGCCTTACCCGGATCATTTCCGCGTGGTTTTCCTGCCGCGTCCGGAAGATCTGGATCTGGCCATGGATAAAATGCACAAGTTCTTCTCTGGCTATAAGCAGGCCTGACGGACGCTTATGCTTGATGTCCATATTGATGATTTTTACATGGATGTGGCGGCCACTCTGCTGAGTGGCTTCCGCTACTTTCCGCGTACGCAGACGCTGTTTATCGAAGATATCAGCGGCCCTGACAATATGGATGAATTTGGTCTGCACAGTCCCCGCCATCTGGCTGCCTTAGGCACACTGCAATGGCTGCAGGAAGAAGGTTATATCCGCTTCAGTAATCTCAGCCGCCAGGAATCGGTGGATGATTTTGTGCTGACCAGTAAAGCCTTTACCCGCATGATTGCCATGGCCGATCCGCAATCACTGAAAGGCAACCGCATTGGCGAAACCGACGCCGATAATACCCCGGTATTTCAGCTGCTGGAGTTTGCCCGTCTGCAGGAAGATTCCACCTGGACCGGTGAGCTGGTTAAGCAATATTTTCTGGATTTATAACGACGTCTGTTAAAGCGCATTAAAAAGCAGGCAATAAAAGCCAGACATAAAAAAAGGCCGCTGTTCAGCGGCCTCTTCGTTTCTGCAGCAATCCGGTTTATTTCACCCGCACATCAAACCCGGCGGCTTCCAGTGTCGCATGCAGGTCGTGGCATTTGGCTGGCACACCGACTTTCAGTGTCGGAATATCACGGCGCAGCGGATATTCTTTACGCAGTTTATCGAAGGTTTCGCGCAGGTCCGCATCACTGACATGACGCATCGCGGTGCGCATAACACCATCGTCCACACGGATTTCATAAGCCGCGCGAATCGCGGTTCTCAGCGCCTGATACATAGGCACCTGATCAGAGAAATTCACCCGTTTAACACCCGGCTCAGGTAAAAACTGCGCCAGTTTACGGCGGATCGGCAGACCGAAATGTTCACACAAACCCTGATACACATATTCGGTACCGCGCATTTTGCCATCCAGTGAATAGCCGGCAATGTGCGGTGTGGCCAGCAGGCAGCGACGCAACAGCGGCAGACTGAGCTGGGGTTCGTTTTCCCAGACGTCGAGCATGGCCTCAAAATCGAGGTTGTCATTCATATGGGCCAGCAGTGCCGCGTTATCCACCACCGGGCCACGACTGCTGTTAATCAGACAGGCATCCGGTTTCATCTGCTTGAGACGCGCTTCATCAATCAGATGGTAGGTTGCGTGTTCGCCGTCACGGGTCAGCGGTGTATGCAGAGTCACCACATCCGCCTGCAGGGCTTCGTCCAGCGAGACCAGCTCGCCGACTTCTTCTTCATCTTTGAACGGATCAACCGCCAGCACTTTAGTACCCAGCGCTTCAAGGCGGGTACGCAGCAGCGAGCCGACATTACCGATACCAACAATACCGACGCTCAGATCAGTAAAGCCAATACCGCGCTGGTCGAGCAACACACTGACCGCACTGAGCACGTAATCGACCACGGCCTGAGCATTGCAGCCCGGCGCACTCTTGAAGCCGATATCATTTTCTTTCAGGTAATCCAGATCGATATGATCTGTGCCAATGGTGGCGGTACCGACAAAGCGGATGGAGGAGCCGTCGAGCAGCGCCTTATTAACCCGGGTGACAGAACGCACCAGCAGGATGTCAGCGCCGGCCAGATCAGAGGCCTTCATGGTGCGCCCTTCGATGCGGTGAATATCACCGATCTCAGCAAAGAATTCGTTAACTAGGGGAATATTTTCGTCGGCAACAATGCGCACTGGCGTGTACCTGATGATGAACAAGGGGCCATTTTGGCAATTGTCACCGCTAATGACAATTGCCTGATGACGTTTATATTACTCCGGGCTGACCGGGATCACGCCAGCGCCAGAGTTACCGCCACACCATTAAGCGCAGCATTGCCGCTCAGGGTGTCGATCTGCTGATCATCGGTGAGCTCATTGCAGTTCACCCCGGCGACCCGCGCGGCGACCTGCAGACGGGTTTCCGGCTGATGGTGACCCCAGCCGTGTGGCAGGCTGACCACGCCAGGCATCAGCGCATCGGTCAGCTCAGCGGTGGCGACTACTTCCCCGACCCGGGAAGTCACCTTCACCTGAGCGCCCTCTTCTACACCACGCTGCGCGGCATCTTCTGTGTTCATCAACAGCGTACAGCGGCTTTTGCCCTTGGTCAGACGCTGACTGTTGTGCAGCCAGGAATTGTTGCAGCGGATATGACGGCGGCCGATCAGCGTAAACTCATCGGCCTGCGGCTGCGGCAAAAACTGCGGCAGCGTCAGTGACTGCAATGCCTGCAGATACGTCTCTGGCGTCAGTTGCAGACGCTTGTCTTTGTGGAACAAACGTTGTGGCAGGCAAGGCTGTAATTCGCCCAGATCGATGCCATGAGGCGACTTTTTCAGCTTATCCAGCGTCATGCGATACGGGCCGGATTTGAGCAGCGTATTCAGAATACCCGACGGCTTCAGCAGCCCCATCATGCCGTACATGATGCGGTTTTCCAGACGCTTACCAAAACTGCCGCGGTTGAGTTTTTTCGCCAGCGAAAGCAGGATCTGCCAGTCCTCGCGCACACTGTCTTTGCCCCAGCGACTGCGCTTGTATAACGGTGGCGAATATTTGGCCACGTTGCGCACTGCCAGCACATTAAAAATCAGATCGTAATGATCGCGCTCCAGCGGGCTGCACGGCGGCAGAATAAGATCGGCGTGGCGGCTGGTTTCATTCAGGAACATATCCACCGACACCATAAAATCCAGTGACTCAAAGGCTTTGGTCAGCTGGCCGCTGTTAGGCGTCGACACCAGAGGATTACCAGCCACCGTCAGCATGGCTTTAATCTGCCCTTCTCCGGGCGTGAGTATTTCTTCTGCAAGGGCAGACACCGGCAACTCACCGCCAAATTCCGGCAGACCGCGTACCCGGCTCTGGAATTTATTGTAATGGCCGCGCCCCCCCTGGGCAGCGGTGACTTTTAACAGGTCCACAGCCGGGCGGGTAAACATGGCGCCACCGGCGCGGTCGAAATTCCCGCTGACAATATTCAGCACATTAATCAGCCACTGACACAAGGCTCCCTGTGCCTGCACTGACACCCCCATACGACCGTAACAAACGGCGGATTCTGCACTCAGCCAACGCTTTGCCAGCTCGCGTACATTGTCAGCGCTGACGCCGGTGACAGGAGCGGTATTTTCGGGTTTAAAATCCACGCATAAAGGCGCCAGCGACTGGCTGTCGACGTAGTCAGGCAGCGGCGGTAACTGCGCCTGCAGCTCATGGGTAAAGACATACAACAGCGACAGCAGCAAATACACATCCTGCCCCGGGCGCACGAACCAGTGTTCATCAGCAACGTCGGCGGTTTCGGTTTTACGCGGATCGATGACCAGAATCCGGCCGCCGCGCTCGCGGATACTTTTTAAGCGGTTTTTGATATCCGGTGCCGTCATCAGGCTGCCGTTGGAAGCCAGAGGATTGCCGCCCATAACAATCAGAAAATCGGTACGGTCGATATCCGGCACCGGCACCATTAACTGATGGCCAAACATAAAATAGCTGGCCATATGGTGCGGCAGCTGATCGACCGAGGTTGCCGAAAATTTATTACGGCTGCCAATCGCTCTGAGCATCAGCGGACCAAACAATAAATTGCCGTAATTATGCACATTGGGGTTACCGAGATAGCTGCCAACCGCGTTGCGGCCATGTGCTTTCTGAATACGGTCAAAGCCCTCAGCCGCTTCGTTCAGAGCCTGCCCCCAACTGATTTCCTGCCAGCCGGATGCGGTCTTTTTCAATGGCTGGCGCAAACGGTCCGGATCGTTATGCAGATCCTGCAATGCCGTCGCCTTAGGACAGATATAACCACGGCTGAACGGATCGCTTTTATCACCTTTAATGGAAACAATGTCACCGCTGGCAGACTGCTCAATGCGGATACCGCAGGTGGCTTCACACAGGCTGCAGGTACGTAAGTGTGTTCTGTTGGTCATCGTGTGCTTTCCGGCTGGCCGGTTTTACCGGACTTATTTTTGTGACTTGCTTATTTTTTCACTGACTATACCGGTAACTGAATGGCAACGGACACGCCTTATGTGCCAAAAAAACTCCGGATCGGTCACATTGCCCGTCTATTTCGCCCGGCCAGCACAAAACCAGCACAAAACCCGCACAAAAGCGCATCCGTCAGAGAAATTTATTAGTCAGAGCAGCTCATTAATCCGCAAAATGCACAAATCTGACAGGCATAAAGGACTACAACCTTAGTTGTAATGGGGCAAATTTACTCTTGATAAATTGAAAAAATATCATACACCTCAGCCATTAATCTTATGAATGCTGCACATTATGGGGACTAATGATCATCAAGACGATAAATCCGGTATACTCCGGCCTCCACAGGTGGGTAAAGCGGTTTTAAAGAGGCTGATCGTCTATTTAATAACCTACCTGCCGAAGAAATGAACAATTGGTGCTTAATCACAACGAAACCTACCCCCTCGTTGCTGAACCAAAGTGCTAATACATCGCTAACAAGGCTTTGAGAGGGTCGCTAATGAGTCTGTATTCAGAATACCTGGAAGAAATTGAGGTTCGTAAAAAGGATCTGGGTTTACACCCAAAACCAATCGACAGTGCCGAACTGCTGTCTGAAATCATTGCCCAGATCAAAGATACCGGCAATGCCGAGCGCGAAGCCTCTCTGAACTTCTTTATCTACAACACTCTTCCAGGCACCACTCCTGCTGCAGGCGTTAAAGCTAAGTTCCTGAAAGACATCGTAACCGGTGCAGAAACCGTTGCTGAGATCTCTCCGGAATTCGCTTTAGAGCAACTGTCTCACATGAAAGGCGGCCCTTCTGTTGAAGCCCTGCTGGACATCGCTCTGTCTGACGATGCAAACAACGCCGCTGCCGGTGAAGTTCTGAAGTCTCAGGTATTCCTGTACGACGCAGACACCAAACGTCTGGCTGATGCTTTCAAAGCTGGCAACGCCATTGCTAAAGAGATTCTGGAAAGCTACGCAAAAGCAGAATTCTTCACCAAACTGGACGACATCCCAGAGAAAATCAAAGTCATCACCTACATCGCTGCTGAAGGTGACATCTCTACTGACTTACTGTCTCCAGGTAACCAGTCTCACTCCCGTGCTGACCGTGAACTGCACGGCCTGTGCATGATTTCCCCTGAAGCTCAGCAGGAAATCAAAAAAATGGGCGAAGAAAACCCAGACGCCAAAGTGATGCTGATCGCTGAGAAAGGCACCATGGGTGTTGGTTCTTCCCGTATGTCCGGTGTGAACAACGTGGCACTGTGGGCCGGTGAAAAAACCTCCCCATACATCCCGTTCATCAACAACCGTCCTGTAGTTGCCGGTACTAACGGTATCGCTCCTATCTTCCTGACTACTGTAGGCGTAACCGGTGGTATCGGTCTGGACCTGAAAAACTGGGTACAGAAAAAAGACGCGAACGGCGAAATCGTACGTGACGCAAACGGCGACGCAGTACTGGAAGAAAAATTCTCTGTAGCTACCGGTACCGTTCTGACCATCGACACCAAAGCCAAGAAGCTGCTCGACAGCGAAGGCAACGTGCTGGTTGACGTATCTTCCGCTTTCACTCCACAAAAAGTGGAATTCATGAAAGCCGGCGGTTCTTACGCGGTAACCTTCGGTAAGAAAATCCAGACTTTCGCTGCTGAAACTCTGGGCATCGAAGCACCAGCTGTTTACGCGCCTTCCAAAGAAATCTCCATCGAAGGCCAGGGCCTGACCGCTGTTGAAAAAATCTTCAACCGCAACGCGGTAGGTGTTAAGTCCAAGACTCCTCTGCACACCGGTTCTGACGTTCGCGTTAAAGTGAACATCGTAGGTTCTCAGGACACCACTGGTCCTATGACCACTCAGGAACTGGAATCCATGGCGGCTGCCACCATCTCTCCTGACGTTGATGGTGCTTTCCAGTCCGGCTGTCACACAGCCTCTGTATGGGACAACAAAGCCAAGGCTAACACGCCTAAGCTGATGGCGTTCATGAACGCGTTCGGCGTGATCACTGCCCGTGATCCTAAGGGTGTTTACCCTCCAATGACCGACGTAATCCACAAAGTACTGAACGACATTACTGTGGACGACCGCGCTATCATCATCGGTGGTGACTCTCACACCCGTATGTCTAAAGGTGTCGCGTTCGGTGCGGACTCCGGTACCGTTGCCATCGCACTGGCCACTGGTGAAGCAGCAATGCCAATCCCAGAGTCTGTGAAAGTAACCTTCAAAGGCAACATGAAGCCATACATGGACTTCCGTGACATCGTACACGCTACTCAAGCGCAGATGCTGAAGCAGTTCAACGGCGAAAACGTGTTCCAGGGCCGTGTAATCGAAGTACAGATCGGTACTCTGCTGGCTGACCAGGCCTTCACCTTCACCGACTGGACTGCAGAAATGAAAGCGAAAGCTTCTATCTGTAT
>NZ_DJIO01000104.1:0-8120 GCF_002433655.1 Thalassolituus sp. UBA6592
CTTAAGTGAACAGCATTGCGGCGATGGCCGGGTTTTTTGTGGCTGTTTTCCGGCGGATGCGGTGATAAGTCTGTTGAATCAGAACCAGTAGAAGATGGTCTTTGTCACCGATGATGGAGGGCGTATTTCAGGCAATAAAAAACCCGCTTATTGCTAAGCGGGTCCAGAGACAGGGTCGAATCATTGCTTAATACCCAGTAATTCTGGGTTTTATATTACTGTTTCTTATCTTTGTACCCCCATATGTACCCCCAAATAAAAATCTAACCCCGGTAATGGGGTGTTGCGCTGAGGTGGCTACAGGGGGGAAGTCAGGGGTAAAACAGAAGCGGCACCCCTTGAGGTGCCGCGTTCGGGCTTAGCAAGCCACGCTGTGGTCAAACAGCCAGCCGCTTTCAGTTTCTTCCAGCTCAAGCGTTAACTCTCGGTTTTTACGATCAAGTTGTGCCAGCTTTTGCAGAAGGTTAGCAATAGGGCCCTCACCGATACTTTCCATATAAAGATCACGGATAGACTTATCCACCAGGCGAGGGATCGCTTGTTCACCTTTTTCATATTTGGCTATGATTTGATCACTCTTTTCCATAAGCATGCCGAGAGTCCGCTGAGACAGGTCCAGCTCGCCACGAAGGAACTTGAACTCCTTCGCTGTTAACTCAGAATCTTTAGTAGCCAGACCTTTACCAATGGCTTTATGCAGTCCATCAAGATCATGGATTGAAACGACCTTACCTGAAGGTGTCTCTTTCTGCTCATAGCCGTTTTTCAGGTAGACATTCTCAAGTCCACACATTGTGTAATGATACATGTTCAACCCTCCCAAGTGGTTACAACCAGACATGTTGAATCTTCACGCTCTACTAATTTAGCGACAACGGTAACTTTGTCGCCCGCTGTGACGCAGCTCAGTTTGCAGCGCCATCCCCGTTCTTTATCCGTGCACCAGCACGCCTTATCTATTTGTTCACCATCCCGCAGAACTTTCAGTACTTGTCTGGAGGTGATATCACGCTGCTCCATACGCTCAGTAGCGTGTTGTAAAAACTCTACATTATGGGTTTCGGAGTTAGCGATTCGGCGTATCTCTTCCCTGACGTCCTCGGCCTTAAAGCGAGGTAATTGGATAACCATGAGTTACTCCTTTGCTCAGGGCTCTGCATAGTATAGCTATAATTATTATAGGTAAATGGGGTTTGAGTAATATTTACACAAGTCGGGAATTTGAGCGAGTAGCTTTTGAATATAGGCCCGAATTGGTCTGATTGATAGGAAAGTCAGGGGTAAAACAGAAGCGGCACCCGAAGGTGCCACTATGACGGCAATCAATCCCTGACAACTATTCAGGGGCACTGCCTACATTCAGTGTACTCTAAAGAGATCGCTAAACAAGCTGTAGGTTTACCCTTGGGGGGCATTTGATTGAAACGGGACCTCACGAACGGCTTTTACTTCTGAGTAACCTGGTCTGGGATGATATGTAGTGTAATGGTCGACTGATACCGCACCAATGATGGATGGGGCGGACCTGTCCAATCGTGGACTGTTTGGAAAGTGCCTGCTCCAGACAACTATTCCGATTTATTCCTTCGCTTACGCCTCCTGATGGCCGTCATAATCCACTCTGGCAGCAGCATAAGCCAGAGTAGTGGAAACCCTAAGGCGGGGAAGAAAAGCATTAACAGTGGCGATCCAATGGCGATAACAAACAGCCAGACCAGAGCGGTTGTCACTATGTGGGCAATACCGATTTTCAGCTCCAGCGTGATCAGTACGGCAGCCAGCAGCACAATCAGCAGCACAATCAGCAGCGCAGAAGCGGCGGCTTTTAATACCCGCTTAAGCCATGGTCTGTGTGAAGCTGATGTATCTGGTTTTACAGGCATCGCAACCTCCGTGTATTGACTGCGTTGTGTCTCTCCGGTGTACACTCATGCTGTGGCTGAAGGCAGGAAAAGGCTTCTGTCGCCGGACTGCTATTAAGCAGGCCAGCGTATGTGGGAGACGCCGCCCCACTCAGCCATCCCTTTCTGTCAGCTTTTCAGGCTGTACAGGCCGTCATTTGCGGTCACCATCCCCAGCTCAACAAGTGCGTCCAGTACACCGGCAATCTGGCCGGGTACGGTCTTACCCGCGTTGAACTTAGAGGCAATGGCGGCCACGGTCAGCTCACCGATTTCCAGTGAGGAGCGCACGGCAGCGACCTGCTCACGCATTTGCTTAGGCCATTTGGCCTTCTTCACTTTGGTTGCTGGTGTCGGCGCTCCGGTTTCGACTGCGAGTTCGCCCTGTGAGGCCACCTGCGCTTTGTTGTCGCTCTTGTCCGTAGCGTCTGGGTTCTGATATTCAGGGCGCAGCCAGCGGATATAGCCATTGGCTTCTTCCGCAGCACGTTGGGCGTTCAGTTCTACCAGGCGTTTCAGTAGCTCTTCTTCGGCTTCTGCCTGAGCTTCCGGTTTATCCGGCAGCGGCGTTGTGGCGCCGGGCAGACCAACTAACTTGTCGGCTAAATCATCCCAGCCATAGGCGGCAAATACAGCGCGGTCGAGGTCGTCGTGAATTTCACGCAGAACGGACACCAGCCCCTGCTGGTGAATCACCTTTTCTTTGTCTGTCAGCGTTTCACCGGCACGGATTTTTTCCAGCACGTTGTACATACCGGTTAAGGTTAATTCCGGGAACTGTTCCTGTTGGTGTTGACGGTGGGCGTCTAAACGCTCGCCCAGATCGCGGATTATTTGCTGCAGTTCCGCTGTGGCGTCGGGGAAGGGAAAGGTTTCGAAGCAAACGGATTTATTGTAACGCGGCCTGTCTTCAAGCGTGCCGCCAGAAGATAGGGCCCACATGATGTGAAGACGACTGGAGAGGATGCCCATGTAAAATAGAGAGTTGACTGCTATGCAAACCAGTAAGTTACTGGGAGAGGCGTCAGGTGGTGCTACAGTGAAAAATCTGTGCTTTGACGTCTCAACGGTAAGTATGTATCTATTCAAGCCGTTAATCATTTGGCGCAGATCTTCCCGCGATCTTCGGTGTAACCACCAATTGTCTCTTAGGCGTTGATCTCTATTGGTTTCTCTATCTGGTTTCACTCGATCTTGAAGCCATTGAAATATGCGTGGATGAAGCCGTTGCAACTCATCGCGTGTAAGACCATGCGCATCAATAAGGTAGTTTGAATAGTCGCCAGCAATTAACTCTCGACCATTCAAGTAAAGACTAGTGATCTTCGAGGAATCTTTTTTTACGTCTTCTAAATGTCTACGTTGATCTTTGGTGATAACAAAATCTGAGTGTCCCGGCTCAAAACCTTTGGTACAAATATTCGAGTTCGCGCGTAGAAATAGGGCATTAGATAAGTTGGCACCCACTCGTAAGTCTGCGGATAGAACTCCCTGCTGTTCCGTCAGTTTTACTTCAATTTCGTCCTGAGCATTTTCGGCAGACTTTTCTTCCCTTACCTGTAATAGGCGACTATTCGTTTTGAATCTGGAGCCAACCGTCATGGCTATGCGTACAGCCGCACCATCTGCAGAATCGACCCAAGGGTGATCGGGAATGGCAAAGGCTAATGTCAGCGGATTTTTCGCTTCCAGCTGGGCCTGAATCACACGGCGATTAAAAGTTTGTTTAATCGAGTTGGTGGTAATAAAACCAAACTGTAAGGCTTTGCCTGCGCGTACGGTTTCGGCGGCGATGTGCCACCAATGCATTACAAAGTCAGCCGATTCCGGTACTTCTTTCCATGTACTGCGCACGGCATCAACATAACCATCGCCAAGGGCGCGCCGCATGGTAGAGGCACCAATAAACGGCGGGTTGCCGACAATATAATCCGCCTGTGGCCACTCGGCTTTTTGCGGGTTGATATAGCGGTATTGCTCTACCTGGCAGCTTTCGTCTGGAATGGGTTCGCCGGTAATAGGGCTGGGTTTATAGCTGTGACCATCCCAGCGGGTCTGTGGAATGCCGGCGTCGTTGGTAATCACTTCCTGTTTGTCGTAGGTGATTAAGGCATCGCGGTTTTCGATGTTGTGGAAATCGCGTAGCACAGGTTCAGGCGGGTTAACTTTACCGTGGGTGCGGAAGTGCCATTGCAGATAACCGATCCACAGCACCATTTCTGCAATACGTGAGGCGCGGGGGTTAATCTCCAGACCTAAGAATTGGTGTGGGTCAACCGTTACGCCTTCCAGCTCCAGCAGGCCCTGTGATTCGCCTAAGTCGTGCAGCAGGTTGAGCACTTCACCTTCCAGACGTTTCATATGTTCCAGCGTGACATACAGGAAGTTGCCGCTGCCACAGGCCGGGTCGAGTACGCGGATATCACACAGGTGCTGGTGGAAGGCGCGGATTTCTGCCACGGCTTCTTTGTGTTTGCCCTGCTTTTCGTAGGTTAATGCGGCTGTCTGTGTTTCCTGCCATTCATCACGTAAAGGTTCAATAATGGTGGGCAGTACCAGGCGCTCAACATAGGCACGCGGCGTGTAGTGTGCGCCGAGTTTATGGCGTTCACGCGGGTTTAATGCGCGTTCCAGCAGGGTACCGAAAATAGCGGGTTCTACGTAACGCCAGTCAGCTTCTGCGGCGTTGAGCAGTAATGTCATCTGATCCCGATCGAGCGGAATCGCATGGGCACTGGCGAACAGGCCACCATTAAATTTGAGTATGGTTTTTCTGAGAATTGGTGAAAAGCCACCGCTGTTCATAGTTTTCCATAGCTCTTGCAGCATAGGAGCGAAGACATCCGGGCTGTTTTTAAGGTCTTTCAACAGCTCAGTAAAGCTGCGTTCCGGCAGCAGGCCCACGTCTTCTGAGAACATGGTGAACAGGGCGCGCATCAGGAAGTCGGCCACCAGTTGTGGCGGGTTGCCATCGGCTTCCAATGATTTGGCCAGCCTGGCTAACTGATCGGCAATATCGCGGGTAACTTTGGCGGAACGGCGGCTGGGGTCGAGACTGAGCGGGTTTAACCAGACGGCGCGCAGACGCTCCTGAATTTCTGGTTTGTGTAAGTCCTGCAGGTTGATGCGATGGCTGAGCGCGTCAGGGTAGGGCGTGTAAGTTGCGCCCGAGCGGCTGAACTCGGAGTAGAGTTCAATGCTGCGGCCAACGTCGGTGACAATAATAAACGGTGGCCGGCCTTCATCTGCCGGCAGGGCACGGGCGTACTGATCGGCCTGATTGTGGGCGCGCAGCATGGCTTTATCCCAGCCCGAAGAGTCCAGAGCCAGGCCGCTTTGTTTGGCTTCCAGCACGAAGCTGTCACGCTTGTAGAGATCGATAAAGCCATTGGTTTCTGTACCGTCTGGCTTTTTGATGATTACCCTGCGTTCGAACACATAGGCGTTATCGCGGGTATCTTCACTGGCTGGGTCCGCTTTCGGGAGTTCCAGAAGTTCGCACAGCTCCATCAGGAACAGCTGATAATTCGCCCTCTCTGTCCCCATGCTGTCTTTCCAGCGGGTGATAAAGGCTTCGGTGGCTTCTGTGCTGATTACCGGGACGTCCATCTGATACTGCTCCGTTTATGATGGCGCTATTGTGCCACTGCTGAGTAGTTCATTAAAACCTGCGGGGTGCTGGATAGACCGTGAAAACTGAGATTCTGTGTCCCGAGTTACCAATGTAGGGGACCCGTGGCTGCGATTCCCGATCCTCTGAAACTCTTTTAGTCGGCGGTTTCTCCGACGGTATCTGTTGCGATACCCAGCCTCGTGCCACGGCTCGTCAGGGCCATTTCCTCAACCCGCTTCCTGCTCTTCTCCATGCTTTCCTCATATATCTCGTCCAGTTCTTCTTCAGATGGCCCCGGGAATTGGTTCGGGTCTGCAGGGATATCGACATTCTCCCGCCAATGCTGTGGCTGCCGGTTCTTCAGCCAGAAGCGTGCCGCGCCAACATCTGGAGGGAGTGTCTTCTTTAATTCGAACACTTTGGGCCCATCTGGGGTGGCAATGATCTTTTGTTCGGTTGTGGTGTAGCCAATTGCACGGCGGAACAGGGCAACAGCTACGTCAGCATCTGCAATGGCTTTGCCCTGAGTGAGTGCCTCGGCAAACTCTCCATGGCGCTTTTTCCAGTTGTTAATGGTCTGTTCGCTGACTTCGAAAAAAATGGCCAGCTGAGAGTCTGTCATGCCCAGCAGGCAAAGCTTTCGGGCGGTCTCTGCGTACTCAGGCTTGTACAAGGATGGCCGGCCGTTTTTCCGCTTTTCCACTTGCTGATACCCCTCTGTCGGACTCAAAAAACCTCGGTATATCTCCGGGGCTGCGGTTCATATATGGGCCCAGTATCTGGCGTACCCCATGGTAATTTATAAAGGTGTCCGGTTTCCGGACGCGGTGTTGCTTTCTATCGGTCCGGTTTTCGGAGCGACGGTGGTGTTGTCATATTCATTTGGTCAGGCTCATAGTCTGTATCGGTCCGGTTGCCGGAGCGACTGGCTCCGGTTTTCGGACAGGGTGTTCTGTTGCTCTTTGGCTGTTTGGTTTTCTACGGAGAAGCTTCGCGGCGGTGCTGCTGTTGGAGCGATGTCGATCTTTCCGTTGCATTCATCGATGGGTTGCCATGTCACAGCGTACAGTGCACATATGCCGCCGGGGTTAGTGAAGCGGCCGGGGCGCGTCTCGATTATCAGTCCATGCTTCAGCAGCTGCTTCTTGGCAGTGTTGAGCGTGTCGCTGCTTCTGAAGCCATAGCTGCGCATAACCGCCGGTGCCAGACATAAATCACCATTATTCCGGCCGTTGTATTGCGTCAGCATGGCTATCAGGACTTTGACTGCTGCTCCTGTCAGGCTTTGATAATCGGGGTGTTGTAGTACTGAATGAGGGATTGCTACGAAGCGCCCAGTTTCCCCGCGCCCCTTCACCCTAGCCCGCTTGTTAGCAGGCATCGCAATCTGACTCTGATATCAGAACGTATCGTGCTACACGATGTTCACGTGTGGCTGTTTGTTCTCGTGACCAGATGGTGGTGATTTCGTAGCCTTGCTCTCTCAATTCCTTAATGCGCCCACTGGGGTGCAATATATCGAGGAGGTTACGGGCTTCGAGCGTGCTGATACCGCGGCCGCCAGCGCTCTCTAACGACGTCAGAAATCTTTCACGCTGAGCAGTGCTCGTGTTTGGGTGTTTCATACCTTTCATGGCTATTTGCACTCCACATCGTAGCCGGCAGCAGCTGATTGCTGATCAAGCCAGGCCATAACATCGATGGAGCGCCAACCGATAGATCGGCCACCGAGGCTGATTGGCTTTGGGAAGAGGTTGTCATCGATTCGGCGGTGAATGCTGTTGCGGGACAGGCCGGTGACTTTCTCGACCTGTGGGCGGCGCCAGATTTCGTATGGGGAAGTTGGTGTGTGCTTAGTCATTCAGATAGTTTCCTGTGTTGATTTGAACTGACATGGGGAGTATCTGTTCAGGACAGGAGGCGGTGTGAGTCAACGATTCAGAGAAAAATTAGAGAAACCTTGACCCCAGCTGTTGTTTGATTTTTCTGTTAATGGATTTAACAGACCCTATGCTAAAGGACTCTAAGTCGAAGATTACCCGCACTATATTGGCTACATCACTATTGCGCGGAGAACCTAAATGTTCAGTGAAGTATTGCGATAGCTTGTATATGAAGAAATTTCTACGAGAGTTTCTGTACTTTTTGTTCTGTGAAAAATCAATTTCATAGTTCTGGATTAAGTCGAAAACCTGAATTGTCTCATTGAGCAAATCTGAGAGCTTTGGCGTTCTAAGTGTTCGTAGGTTGCTCGAGATTTTATTTAGATTCTTTCTCAGTAATTGAATGTCGTCAGAAATATTTGGATCTTTAGACAGGTGCTGTAGGGTATGGATCATAGCTGAGATAGTGGTTGACATTCCTGACAGCTCGTTATCTATCACTTTAAATTGATGCAAAGGATAGTCGGTTTCAGTTCGCTTAATGAAAGACGTTAGAGCAATTACATCGCGTTTCTTGTCCAGAAATTCCTGAGTTCGATTCACTCCGCTAAAATCGCCGACAAGCCAAGCAGGTGGATGAATTGATGAGACCATGAGCGCACCGAACATAAAACGGTGAGCCTCAATGTGAATGTTGAAATGAATTAGTTCAGACCTGATCTG
>NZ_DJIO01000109.1:0-536 GCF_002433655.1 Thalassolituus sp. UBA6592
TTCTGTTCAATCCGCTCCAGTTCCCGTTTGTGCAGCAGCAGTTTGCGGGCACGGCGCGGTTCGGTAACCAGATGGGTAGAAGCCTGGGCGAGCGGCGTAATTAATGCGCCGGTCAGGTAGGCTTCACCTTTGTGGAAATCGATGTAGGAGTCCAGCAGCTGGCATTTGCCGGCGCGCAGGGATTTTACTTCCCAACCGGTCAGAGCCAGTCCGGCTTCTGTTTTGTCTTCCAGAAAGTAGTCGTGGCGCGCTTTTTTGTTGAGCGCAATGGTACCGCTGGGGGCTTTGGATTTCTTTTTACTCATAGACAGCATTATACCTGAGCAATGGCCGAAAAGGCACTATGGCTTGCGTTGGCGGGTTGAGAGCGCACTTTAAATTACTCACAATACCCTTATCAGATCAGGGGTCAGGACACGATGACAGATATTAAACGAGGTATGCACGGCACATGGGGCAGCCGCTGGACTTTCATTCTCGCAGCGACGGGCTCTGCAGTTGGACTGGGAAACATCTGGAAGTTCCCTTACATCACC
>NZ_DJIO01000109.1:577-8008 GCF_002433655.1 Thalassolituus sp. UBA6592
TCGTGTTTGGCCTTTTTGTTCAGCGCGATTGTTGAGGAGCCGCTATTGGCTTTTTTCTTTTTACTCATCGCGCCAGTATAACTGACAGTGAGTCTGAAGGGCAGAGGGGTGCGCTTGAGGCAAGCGTTTAAATTTCGGACAATAGCCCCTTCGCAGAATAAGGATAATGGTAATGACGTCAGATAAGCGCGGTATGCATGGTATCTGGGCTAGTCGCTGGACATTCATTCTTGCGGCCGTGGGTTCGGCTGTAGGATTAGGTAATATCTGGAAGTTCCCTTACATCACCGGTGAGAACGGTGGTGGGGCGTTTGTGCTTGTCTATCTTTTGTGCATTCTGGTGGCCGGCATACCGGTGATGATTGCCGAAGTGCTGCTTGGCCGTCGCGGACGCATGAGCCCGATTCATACCATGCAGGCGGAAGCCCGGCGTCAGAATGCTCCGCGTTTCTTCTCAGGCATTGGCTGGATGGGTGCAGTGTCCGGTTTCTTTATTCTGTCGTTTTACAGTGTCATCGCTGGCTGGACGCTGGCCTATATCGGTGAAATGGCCAGTGGTACTTTTAACGGCGCCGACGCAACGGTGGCCGGGGAAACCTTTGGTAATCTGCTTGGCAGTCCCTGGGTTCTGCTTGGATTGCACACCATCTTTATGATTATGACGGGCTTTGTTATTGCCCGTGGTGTGAAACATGGCCTGGAAGACGGCGTGCGTCTGATGATGCCGCTGTTGTTCGTGATGCTGATTCTGCTGCTGGGCTATGCCATCACCACGCCGGGCTTTGGTCAGGGCTGGAATTTTATGTTCTCGTTTGATTTCAGCAAACTGACCACGGAAAGCATCGTCGTTGCTCTTGGTCATTCCTTCTTTACTCTGAGCCTCGGTATGGGTGCGATCATGGCCTATGGCGCTTATATGCCGTCTGAGGCTTCGCTGACGAAAACTATTTTTACCGTCGCGTTTCTGGACACTCTGGTGGCGCTGGTCGCCGGTCTGATTATTTTCCCGATCGTTTTTTCTCATGGCATGGAGCCAGCCGCCGGACCAGGCTTAATGTTTCAGACTCTGCCAATTGCCTTTGGCGCGCTGCCGGGTGGCGCATGGATCGGAACCGCTTTCTTTGTTCTGGTTGCGATTGCTGCCTGGAGTTCTGCTATTTCCATTGCAGAGCCTGCCGTGGCCTGGGCGGTGGAGAAGGGCATCAAACGGGGCACAGCCACCATTATGGTGTGCGTGCTGGCCTGGGTTCTCGGGGTGGGTACTGTGTTGTCGTTTAACGAATGGGGAGATAAACAGTTCTTCGTGACCGAGACCATCTCTGAATCCGTTACTGACCCTGTCTCCGGTGAAGTATCGGCGAAGACGCTGTCGTCCAGTTTCCATTTATATGCCAATACTACCGATCTGAAGGCTGTGCCTCTGGCAGAAGGAACGGAGAGAGCCATCAGCGGTAAGACGTTTTTTGATATACTCGATTTCCTGACAGCCAATATCCTGCTGCCTCTGGGTGGTCTGGCCATTGCTGTATTTGTAGGCTGGCTGATGCGCCGGGAAGACAGCGCGAATGAATTGCAGGCGGACGAGACGGTGTATAACGTCTGGCGCTTTATGTTACGTTTCCTGTCGCCGCTGGCCATTCTGTTTATTTTTATCAATGGGCTTCTCTGATTACAGATGACGACTATTAGCCGCAGCGCACTGGTGATGTACAGTGCGGAGCAGATGTTTGAACTGATTAACGATGTGCGTCGTTACCCTGAATTCCTCAATGGCTGCAAAGCCACGCAAGTGATTGCAGAGGGTGATGACTTTATCGAAGCAACACTGACCATTTCCAAAGCGGGGGTGAATCAGAGCTTCAGCACACATAATGATTTGTACCGTCCGGAGCGGATGGAAATGCGCCTGCTGGATGGTCCTTTCAGTAAATTTGAAGGTATCTGGCGCTTTCAGCCTTTGTCTGACGATGCCTGCAAAGTGTCGCTGGATATGGAATTTGATGTCGGAGGGCTGCTGGCAGGAGCGGCTCTGGGAATGGTTTTTAAACAGGTAGCCAACACCATGGTGGATGCCTTTGTTAAACGGGCAAAAGAAGTTTATGGCTGACAAAATCCGGGTAGAGGTAGCCTACGCGCTGCCTGAAAAGCAGAAAATCCTTGCGGTGGATGTCGAAGCGGGCACAACAATGCTGGAGGCTGTGAAGCAGTCGGGCATTGAGCGGGAATTTCCGGAACTGGATCTGGCTGAGGCTAAGTTTGGTATCTTCGGGAAGGCAACGCGTACGCCGGAGACAGATGTTCTGCGCGAAGGCGACCGGGTGGAGATCTATCGCCCGCTCATTATTGATCCGAAGCAGGCCCGAGCTAACCGGGCGGCTAAAGGCAAATAATCCAGCTTGCGTAACAGCACCTATAAAAATGCCCGCCAGTATCGCTGCTGCGGGCATTTTTAATGTTCGCCGTTCAGATCCTGAAAAACCGCTGGCTCAGCTGCCAGGCATGTCGGTCTGGATGGTGTTCGGCGAGGATTCTTCTTTTGGAATGGAGTTCATCTGATTCTCTTCACTGAACTCATCATTCGGCAGTTCGCCTTCGTAACGGACGTATTGGCCCGCTTCGTTGAAGAAAAGACTGATCTTATAGTTTTTTACTATTTCATCTCGCTTCTCTAATGTATAAATATAATCCCATCGGTTCTGGGAAAACGGGTTTTCCAGCACGGGTTTCCCCATAATGTAGGTGACCTGGCGCTGGTTCATGCCGGGTTTGAGCTGGGCCAGCATGTCGGCGGTAACGATGTTGCCCTGCTGGACGTTGAGTTTGTAGACCCCCGGGAAGACACAACCGTAAAGGGTTGCAATGCCGAGTGAAACAATCAGAATTGTCGCTCTCTTAATCAAAGTGCTGTCTCGTAAGTTGCGTTGGCGCATGGAGCAGGGATAATACCCGATTAAACAAGTTGCTGTGAAATATTAGAGGAAAACCATGTCCGATCAGAACGTGGAACTGCGCAAAGTAGGATTAAAAGTCACTCTGCCACGGGTGAAGATCCTGAGCATTCTGGAAACCAATCCTGATGCCCATATGAGCGCTGAAGACGTATACAAGTCTCTGATTGAGGCTGGTGAAGATGTAGGCCTGGCGACGGTATACCGGGTTCTGACCCAGTTTGAGAGCGCTGGTCTGGTAACCCGCCATAACTTTGATGGTGGCCATTCTGTGTTCGAACTGGCCCGTGGTGAGCATCACGACCACATGGTGAACGTGGAAGATGGTACCGTGATTGAGTTCACCAACGAACAGATCGAAAAACTGCAGCACGTGATTGCTGAAGAACACGGTTTTGATCTGGTCGATCACAGTCTGGTGCTGTACGTACGTAAGAAGCACTGATTGTCGCTGGCCGCAGTGCCGGATGATAAGCAAAGAAAAAGCAGCCGGATGGCTGCTTTTTTGTGCCTGCGATTCACACAGAGCGAACGCACAGCCCTGGCCAGAGGCCCTGTTTTGCAGGGCGTTTACTTAACCAGTGCCAGCATTTCTTCGGCGTGTGCCAGCGTCTGGCGTGTAATGTCGACACCACCCAGCATGCGGGCGATCTCTTCAGAGCGCTGCTTGCTGTTAAGTTTACGCAGTTGCGTGTGGGTCGCTGTATCGCCGCTGATTTTACTCACCTGATAATGCTGATTGGCCTGAGCTGCGACCTGTGGCTGGTGAGTCACACATAAGACCTGACCATCTTTACCCAGTGAGCGCAGCAGGCGGCCAACCCGCTCAGCCGTACCGCCGCCAATACCCACATCCACTTCATCAAAGATCAGGCTCGGGATGTCACTCACGGCGGCTGTCACCACCTGAATTGCCAGGCTGATGCGCGCCAGTTCACCACCTGAGGCGACTTTCGCCAGTGCTCCGGCCGGCATGCCGGGGTTGGTCTGTACATTGAAGCTGATACGGTCGATACCATGACGGCTGGCACTGCCTTCGTCCACGGCGTCGAAATGGGTTACAAACTTCGCTCTGCCCAGTGCCAGTGCTTCAAAGTGTGCTTCGACTTCAGCATCCATGCGCGCTGCGGCTTCACGACGGGATTCGCTCAGTGTTGCAGCCAGCTGACGGTATTCGCGTTCCAGCGCTGCGGCCTGCTGTTCCATCTCCGCCAGATCGTCGTCACTGAGATTAAGTTCGGCCAGCGCCGCTTCCTGTTCCTGCCAATAGTTATACAGTTGCTCCGGCTGAATCTGATGTTTGCGGGCAACGCGGTAGAGGTCAGAAAGGCGGCTTTCTACCTGTTGTAAACGGTGCGGATTGATGTCCACCAGATCCAGATAATGCTGCAGTGAGCGTCCGGCTTCATCCAGCTGAATCTGAGCCTGCACCAGCAGATCACGGGCCTCATTGAGCAGCGGGTGCTGATCGTCGATTTCATTGAGGCGTGCAATCGCCTGCTGAGCCAGTTGTACGGCGGCCAGTTCTCCGTTGTCATCACCGTAGCAGGCGGCCAGAGCGTACTGACCGCTGAGCAGCATGCCTTCGGCGTTGGACAGACGTTTCTGTTCACTCTCAAGCTCCGGAATCTCTTCCTCTCCGGGGCTGAGTTCACGCAGTTCTTCGACCTGATAGGTGAGCAGCTGGCGCTGGGATTTTACTTCAGCGCTTTCTTCTTTGAGTGTTGCCAGTTTCTTTGCCAGCTGTTGCCATTCGGACCAGACCAGAGACACTTCGCTGACCTGCAGGCTGAGGCCACCAAAGGCGTCGACCAGCTGGCGCGGTGTTTCTTTCTGCAGCAGCCGCTGATGAGCGTGCTGGGAGTGTATTTCGATCAGTAACTGACCAAGGTCTTTCAGATCCGCTGCTGCTGCCGGGCGGCCATTGATGTAGCCACGGGAACGGCCCTCGGCGGAAACGATGCGGCGCAGAATAATGCAGTCGTCATCCACCGGGATATCACGTTGCTGCAGCCACAGGCTGGCCTGAGGATTCATACTGAAGGTCGCAGCGATTTCGGCTTTGTCGGCTCCCTGACGTACGCAGTCAGCATCGGCACGATCGCCCAGAGTCAGACCCAGGGCATCCAATAGAATGGATTTACCGGCACCGGTTTCCCCGGTGATAACGGACATCCCGGCGTGCACCTCAAGTTCCAGGTGGTCTACCAGGGCAAACTGATGAATCGACAGATGAACCAGCATACGATGCTCCATATCTGAATATATATACAGTGTTTTTATATACAGTGTCGGAATCTGTCAAGTTTATTTTTTAACCAGCCCTTGAATCTCGTAAAAGCCTCCCCCATATAGGCGACAGTTCCATTAACAGTGACAGAGGATAAACAATGTCGGACGAGCAAAAGATTCAGGAAGAGCAGCAGGAGCAGCTGAACGAAGAGCAGGTAAACCAAGCCCCTGAAGCCGAAGAATCCACTGGCGAATCGGCAGCAGAGGGTGTTGATGCACTGGCGGCAGCCCAGCAGGAAATTGCGGACCTCAAAGAACAGATGCTGCGTACTCAGGCTGAGATGCAGAATGTTCGTCGCCGTGCCGAAGCGGATGTGGAAAAAGCCCACAAGTTCGGCGTTGAAAAATTCGCCAATGAGATGCTGACCGTGGTCGACAACCTGGAGCGTGCCCTGGCGGCAGCGGCGGGCGATGACGAAGCCACCAAAGCAATCCGTGAAGGTGTTGAAATGACCCTCAGTGGTCTGGTTGCCGGTCTGTCCAAGTTCAAGGTGGAAGCGGTTGATCCACAGGGTGAAACCTTCAATCCGGAACTGCATCAGGCGATGTCCATGATTGAGAATCCGGATGTTGATCCGAACACCGTGATTGCTGTGATGCAGAAAGGGTACACCCTGCAGGGCCGTCTGTTACGCCCGGCGATGGTGATGGTCAGCAAAGGCGCAGCAAAAATCGACGAAAACGCCTGATTTTTCTTGTTTAAGGCCCTTGAAAGCAGCTTTGCCGGACTTATATAGAAGTCAACGCTGAAAAACAGTTACAGATTGAGCGCAGCGCAAGCTGCCAAAACGGAGACATACAAATGGGTAAGATAATTGGTATCGACCTGGGCACCACCAACTCTTGTGTTGCGATTCTGGATGGTGACAAAACCAAAGTAGTTGAAAACTCTGAAGGTGATCGTACTACGCCTTCCATTATTGCGTTCACTGACGACGAAACTCTGGTAGGTCAGTCGGCAAAACGTCAGGCGGTGACTAACCCGACTAACACGCTGTTTGCTATCAAGCGTCTGATCGGCCGTCGTTTTACTGATGACGTGGTACAGAAAGACATCTCTATGGTGCCTTACAAAGTTATTCAGGCGGACAACGGTGACGCATGGGTTGAAGTAAAAGGCGAAAAAATGGCACCACCGCAGATCTCTGCTGAAGTGCTGAAGAAAATGAAAAAGACTGCCGAAGACTACCTGGGCGAGAAAGTAACGGAAGCGGTTATTACCGTTCCTGCGTACTTCAATGACTCCCAGCGTCAGGCAACCAAAGACGCCGGTAAAATCGCTGGTCTGGAAGTAAAACGTATTATCAACGAACCAACAGCTGCGGCTCTGGCTTATGGTCTGGATAAAGAATCCGGCGACCGTACCATTGCGGTATACGACCTGGGTGGTGGTACTTTCGATATTTCCATTATCGAAGTGGCTGACGTTGACGGTGAAAAACAGTTCGAAGTACTGGCAACCAACGGTGATACTTTCCTTGGTGGTGAAGACTTCGATATGCGTCTGATTGAATATCTGGCAGCAGAATTCAAGAAAGAAAGCGGCATCGATCTGCACAACGATCCACTGGCTCTGCAGCGTCTGAAAGAAGCTGCGGAAAAAGCCAAGGTTGAATTGTCTTCTTCCTCTCAGACAGACGTTAACCTGCCGTACATCACTGCTGACGCTACAGGCCCTAAACACCTGAACGTTAAAGTGACCCGTGCGAAACTGGAATCTCTGGTAGAAGATCTGGTAAGCCGTTCTCTGGAACCTTGCCGCATCGCGCTGAAAGACTCTGGTCTGTCAGCGTCTGAGATTGACGAAGTGATCCTGGTGGGCGGTCAGACCCGTATGCCACTGGTACAGAAAAGCGTTGCTGATTTCTTCGGTAAAGAGCCACGTAAAGACGTGAACCCGGATGAAGCAGTAGCCGTTGGTGCTGCGGTACAGGGTGCGGTTCTGTCCGGTGATGTGAAAGACGTTCTGCTGCTGGACGTAACTCCGCTGACTCTGGGTATTGAAACCATGGGTGGCGTAGCGACTCCGGTTATCGAGAAAAACACCACGATTCCTACCAAGAAATCTCAGGTGTTCTCAACCGCAGACGACAACCAGACTGCTGTAACCATTCACGTGGTACAGGGTGAGCGTAAGCAGGCTGCGCAGAACAAGTCACTGGGTCGTTTCGACCTGGCAGACATTCCGCCG
>NZ_DJIO01000109.1:8264-8432 GCF_002433655.1 Thalassolituus sp. UBA6592
GTACAGGGTGAGCGTAAGCAGGCTTCGCAGAATAAATCTCTGGGCCGCTTCGACCTGGCTGATATTCCGCCAGCGCCACGTGGAATGCCACAGATTGAAGTAACCTTCGACATCGATGCTAACGGTATTCTGAATGTAAGCGCGAAAGACAAGGCGACCGGTAAAGAG
>NZ_DJIO01000032.1:0-39426 GCF_002433655.1 Thalassolituus sp. UBA6592
GATCCACAAATATCGGACCAGAAGCGACCTTGAGGCGGTACTGAAAGAAAGCATTGAGGCATACAATACGCTCAGGCCGCACCTTAGCCTCGGGATGAAACCCCCGGAAGAGGTGCACAAAAAAGCCAGTTGATCACTCAACTGGCTTCAATGAAAACCGTCAACGTATATCAGGACGGGTCACTGCGGCTCTGTTTACGGGCTCAGAAGTGCAGCGTCATTTCCAGCTGGTAGCCGTTGTCACCGGACTGGCTGACGGCATAGCGCATCTCGCCGGCTTCCGGTTCCCCCTGATACACATCCCAGGCAGTCATGGCGACCAGTTTCAGCAGATCGGCGGAATTGCGGGCACTGGCCTGTTCGCTGTCGACCACATAATGCCAGTTGGCTTCTTCCAGCCATTGGGCTGAGAAATCACTGTCTGTCTCTGCAGGTTCTGCCACACAGACTGAAAACGGGCTCATGAAGGCAAAACAGGCAGCACAGGGACGCAGCCAGCGTTGCTGGCGTAAGGTTCTGGCCAGCGTCCTGTCATCCAGATAGCCCAGCGCGATCAGCGCCTGCCCCAGAGGCTGTGGCTGTTCCGCCTGCAGGCTGAGTGCTTCCTGTAACTGAGTTTCCGTAATGGCTTTGCGGCGCAGCAGGAGCTGACCAAGCTGATGCGGTAACTTATCCACAGAACCCTCCTTGTCGGATGATGTAAGAAACGGATTGATTATCTGGCTGAACGTACTGTTCCAGAATGGCAGAAGCTGAACAAAAAACCACCGGTTTGAGTTAACACTTGGTTTCCATTCGTAACCACTATGGCGGCAGACTGACAGAGTGGCTAATCTTTTCGCCTGAGAAGGAGGAAGCTATGAGTTTGGTAAACACGGTGGCCGGTTACGTCAGGCCACACACGGATGATATTGCGCTGGCACTGATTGCAACGCTGCTGGTGATTTTCGGCGATACCATCAATGATCTGCTGCGTAAAATGGTGCGTGGCCAGCCGGTCTGGCTCAGAGTGGGCGCTTTTATTGCGCTCTGTACCTTTGGTTACGGGGCGTTATCTGTGTGGCTGACACCTATGCTCGACCATTATCTGCGCACGCTGTCGTCCGGTATGTTTCTGCTGTTGGTTGGCGGTGCATTTATTCTGGTGGGGGTACTGGCGGAACGTTATCACAGCCGCTGATGACCATGCCGGAGAATGGGCTGAACTGAAATAAGGGAATAACAGAATCCTGAAGATGGCTGCATCCGGACCGGAACGATAAGGAAGCAGATTTTCCGGTGCCACAAAAAAATCGGGCGGCCAGGACATCCTGTCCTGGCCGCCACAGCACCCTAGCGCCTTCCTGGCTATCTAGATTTCGGTCATCCCTGCCGCATCCTTTGCGGTGGTAAGTCCTTTTCAGTCGTCCTGACTGGTCAATTCATCCATGATGGCAATCCGTGCCTGTATCATCCTGATCACTGCGATCCGTGCAGTGCGTCCCTCCGTGTGGAATTAAAGATAGCAGAATCGCGCAATACGGGGCGCTGAAGTTTCCTATACTGAGACTATCGCCTGATGCTTATTAAAAATAAGTCATTTAAAATCAATGACTTATAAATAATCTCAGCGTAGTTTTCCTAATGGCATAGGTTGATTTACCTAAATATCCCACCCGTTTGTGAGATATATCGCACACGGAAGAGGGGTTTTTTCCTAAAGCTCTGGATTAGTCCAAACGTACCAGATTTATGACTGACATTATTACTCCGCCAAATGGGCTGGTTTTTCTGACTTTTTCCGACGAAATTGTCCCGTTACTGAAGCGTGGGCTGATACCTTTGTCAGCTCCTGAGCACAGTGATCTGCCGGGCTATGAGGTCGAGACCGGCCCGCAGCTGGCAGCCGTCAGCGAGGAGGATTATCAGCGCCATATGCAGGCGGAATATCAGCGCCTGCCCGCCAATCTGCAGGGGCTGTTAACCTTTGATGCCTTCCTGACGCAGGCACAGGGTAAGCGTGCGCTGATTGAGCAGGCCATGGTGGATAAGCAGCGCGCCCAGGCGCAGTTGCAGCAGGGACAACCACAGGATTGGCTGTGGCGCGAAGGTTACAGCGATGCCAGTTGTGCGCTGGCCTGGAGTCAGGCCGGTTATGGTTCGGTGTGGCTGGGGATAGATGTTCAGCAGTGGCCTCAGGCTGAGTTTCATGCGGTACGCTATGAATCACATTGGCCGCTGACGTTTCCGGAGCGTCTGCAATTTGATGCGCCGCAGCGTTCGCCGCTGGCGCAGCAGCGCCTGATTCTGCCGCGTGCGGAGGTGGATAAAACCATTCAGGTCGGTGGGCAGACGCAATGGCTGTTGTATCTGCCGCCGAAGGCCATCCGTCTGGTATTGCTTGGCGGGCGGATCAGCCCGCGGCTGAAAAGTGCTCTGCTGAGTCTGCTCAGTCAGGACTTCCGCTATCAGCGTATTGAGCGCGCGCAGATGACATTGTCTGCGCGAACAGCAGCCTGGCAGTTCAGCCGCGTCCGTTGATCATATTGGAAAAGCCCTGAGGATCGGCCAGTTCGCCGTCTTCACCCAGTGCCGGGTAGGGCAGTCCGCGCTCCTGACAGAAGGCGGTGATCTGTGGCTGACACCATTCAAACAGCAGACGCTCATATTCTTCATCGCTGATACGGCGTTCTTTGTACATGCCCGCCAGTTCCCGCTGACGCGCCGCCTCACTCAGGATCAGTGCACCGGCAACGGATACATTGAACGACTGTGTCATGCCCAGCATAGGAATAATCAGGTGTTCGTCACAGGCTTCGGCTGCTTCATCAGATACACCTTCACGCTCGGCACCGAGCAGCAGCGCCGTAGGCTGAGTGAAATCATAAGTGCGGTAATCAATGGCCCGGTCGGTAAAATGCGCGGCACAGACTTTAAAGCCCTCGGCCTGCAGATCGCTGATGGCGTCGGTGATGGTGTCATGGGTGACGACGTCCACCCAGGTGCCGGCTCCGGCGGCCTGATTGCGGGAAATATGGTAAGTGTTGCCTTCCCACACACAATGTACTTTGGGAATTGCAAAGGCGTCCGCACTGCGGACAATAGCCGACAGGTTGCGGTCTTTCTGAACTTCATCGGTGAGTACGGTCAGATCAGGCTGGCGCAGGTTGAGTGTGCGCTGAATTTTTTCGAGACGGTCGGGCGTCACGGGCAGTTTTCTCTGTATGGCTCGTCTGAACAGGAGTATCGTGTGTCCGGGCTCATCAGCCCGGCGCGCGGCATTGTATAGCTAACCGGGGTGGATGTCTGGTCAGCGGCAGATAAAGTAAGGACAGAAGTAAGATGAAAGGTAATCCCCTCATTGGTATGCAGTATCTCGGGCGCGGTTTTTCAGCTCTGAAAGCCCCGGGGCTGCGGCGTTATGTGGTTCTGCCACTGCTGATGAACATTATTATTATGAGTGCCGCCACCTGGTGGGGCGGAAGTAAAATCAGCAGCTGGATTGATCAGCTGGTGGGCTGGTTGCCGGGCTGGCTGGAATGGCTTTACTGGTTGCTGATGCCTCTGGCACTGCTGACCATGCTGTTTGTTATGGCCTATCTGTTTTCCACTGTGCTGGTCACCCTGGCCAGTCCGTTTAACGGTCTGCTCAGTGAGGGGGTGGAACGTCAGCAGGGCAATGTTCTGCCGGAAGAATCCCTGTGGTCCATTACCAAACGCACCTTTGCCCGGGAGCTGACCAAGCTCGGCTACCTGTTGCCGCGCTACCTGGTGCTGGTGATTCTCAGCTTTGTGCCAGTGGTGAATCTGGCCAGTCCGTTCCTGTGGTTCTGGTTCGGCAGCTGGGTTGTGGCCCTGCAGTATGTCGATTATTCCTTCGATAATAACGGCCGGGATTTCCGTGAAGTACGTAAGATTCTCGCCAGAGACAGTTTTACCGCGCTCGGCTTTGGCATGCTGGTGGCGGGTCTGATGATGATCCCGGTGGTGAACTGGTTTGTGATGCCAGCGGCGGTGATCGGCGCCACCCTGATGCGTTGTGAGCGTCTGCCGCTGACGCTGGAGGGCAATCCGTCACGGGTGAACTAAGCTGAATGCGAAGGCAGACAATAAAGGCTGGAGCATGGCGGTTCTGAATATCCTGGTGGTGGATGACGCAGCGTTCATCCGCGACCTTGTTAAGAAGGCGGTGCGGGATACCTATCCCGGCTGTCAGTTACACGAAGCCACGGATGGCGGCAAAGCCATCAGCATTATGAAAGCCAATAAAGTGGATCTGGTGCTGTGTGACTGGGAGATGCCCGAAGTATCAGGTCTTGAAGTACTGGAATGGATGCGCAGTGATGAGCGTTATAAGCCGGTGCCATTTATGATGATCACCAGTCGTGGCGAGCGTGATCACGTGCTGAAAGCGGTGCAGTCCGGTGTGTCTGAGTACATCGGCAAACCTTTCACCCGCGATAACTTTGTCGCCAAGCTCACTAAGCTGGTGTGGAAACACCTGAAAGTGAAGCCTGATCAGAAAGCGGTGGCTAATCCCGCGACCGCTGATTCCGCCAGCCTGCTCGGCGCTAAACCAGCATCATCTCCCGCCAGCCCGGTGAAAGGGGCAGACCTTGGCGGTGCATCGGTATTGATGGGTAACGCCGCACCTGCGCAGAAGGCAGAAGCAAAACCGGCATCGGATTCAGCTTCTCTGCTGACCGGAGGTTCTGCAAAAGCGGAAGATAAAGCGCCGGCGAAGGCCGCAGCCCGGGCGCGCGGGCTGGCCAATGTGCGTTTTGGTAACGGCGGCACTGTAAAGCTGGTGATCAAGGACATCAGTCTGCAGGAGCTGATTGGCGTATTCCGCCGCGAAGGTGATTTACCGGCACTGCTGGAGCAGGCGGTGCTGGATATTGTCGATCAGGAAAATGGTGAGGTCGCGCGGATTAACGGTTATGTGCGCATGATGCAGGCACAGGAGCCGCATCCGGATGCCAGTACCATTCAGATGATCATCCGCTACGTGGATGATGATCCGGAAAAGCTCGCCACACTGTCGCGCTTTATCGCTAAAGTGCGCTGAACAGGTTAAGACTCGCAGCAACCGGCATGGGCGTGCACTAGGAGGCCAGTTCGGTAATCACGCTCTGGGCATTGAAGTGGCAGCAGAAGCAGCTGCCCTTGCCGGGTGTACTCTCTATGTACAGCTCACCGTCATGGCGCAGCAGCACATGCTTAACGATGGCCAGACCGAGTCCGGTACCGCCGGTTTCTTTACTGCGGCTCGGATCAGCACGGTAAAAGCGTTCAGTCAGCCGCGGGATATGATGGTCGGCAATACCGACCCCGTCGTCTTTTACGCAGAACTCCGCGCGGCCTTCTCTTTCCCGCCAGATTAATTCGATATGCCCGCCATCCGGGGTGTATTTCACCGCGTTGAATGCCAGATTGGAAAAGGCACTGCGCAGTTCGTCTGTGTAGCCCAGCAGTGCAACCGGCCCTTCTGTGGATAAGGTGATGGTGTGCCCGCGTCCCTGACTCAGTGCCCGGGCATCGGCCGCTATCTGTTCTAACAAAGGTTGGATCTGTACCTGCGCCGGGTGTTCTTTGGCGCTGGTTTCCAGCCGTGACAGGGTCAGCAGGTCCTTGATAATGGCTTCCATGCGCAGGCTCTGGCTGCCCATCTGTTTGAGCATGCGCTGCCAGCGTTCCGGCAGAATGTCTGAGTTCATGTCCATGGTTTCGATATAACCGGCCAGCACCGTCAGCGGTGTGCGCAGTTCATGGCTGACGTTGGCGACGAAATCTTTGCGCATCTGTTCCAGCTGCTTCAGTCGGGTGACATCGTGTACCAGCATCAGGCGGTCGCGGCGGCCAAACTGAGTGATGTTGAACTGCAGGTGGATATGTTTGTTGACCGGCGAGGCCATGGTCAGCGGGTCGCTGTAGTCGGCCTGATCAAAATAGGCTTTAAAAGATGGATCACGGATCAGGTTGGTGATCGGCTGGCCCACGTCGACCGGTGATTTCAGACCAAGAAAGCGCTGTGCCGCCTGGTTCCACCATTCCAGATTGCCATGGCTGTCGACCATCAGCACAGCGTCCTGCAGTGCGGCGGTGGAATCCTGAATACGGTTGATGATGGCCTGCAACTTCTGCTGATGTTTGAGGCTGCGGTTCTGCAGGCGGCGGGTTTCTGCAAACACACTGCCCCAGATACCGTAACTGGATGGCAGGCTGTCAATCTGACCAGAGGCCAGCCAGCGGTAAAGCCGTGACAGTTGCAGCATATTCCAGCCGATATAACAGACCAGAACCGCAACAACGCTCCAGCCATGGAGGCCTGTGAAGTAATCCAGGGCAAAGGTGATGATCAGCAGTAAGCTGATACGGCGCAGCTCCCTGCGCCAGACCGGGGTCATATCAGGTCCTTAAGGGTCCGGCTCATCATTGAGCCATCAGGAAGCTTTGGTAGAAAAACGATAGCCGGTGCCGCGAACGGTCTGAATCAGATGCTCGTGCGCTTTACCCAATGCTTTACGCAGACGGCGGATGTGTACATCCACGGTACGTTCTTCCACGTACACGTTGCCGCCCCATACCTGATCCAGCAGCTGCGCGCGGGAATAAGCGCGTTCCTGATGGGTCATAAAGAATTGCAGCAGACGGTATTCCGTCGGGCCTATTTCAACCGGTTTGCTGTTGGAGGTCACCCGGTGGCACACCGGATCCAGCATCAGGCCACTGACTTCAATCGGTTCTTCCACGCCCTGCGGTGTTGCCCGGCGCAGCACGGCTTTCAGGCGTGCTACCAGTTCGCGTGGAGAAAATGGTTTGGTGATGTAGTCGTCGGCGCCGGCTTCCAGCCCCTGGACTTTATTGTCTTCCTCACCTTTGGCGGTGAGCATGATGATCGGCATTTCCGCTGTCATGTCATCGCGTTTCAGGCGACGGGCGAATTCCACACCACTGGTGCCCGGTAACATCCAGTCGAGCAGTACCATATCGGGCTTGTGATCCACGATATGGGAGTGTGCTTCCTGTACGCTGGCGGCTTCCAGGCACTCGTAGCCTGCCATTTCCAGCGCCACGGCGATCATTTCTCGAATCGGTGCTTCGTCATCGACGATTAACACCCTTTTGCCTGCTTTTGTCATAGTCGTCACGTAAGTGTCATATACCCTTATTGCGCAGGTATTACACTGGTGCAATGTTACAACGATGTGACAGTGGCAGTATTAGAGGAACTTTTACGGGTTTATACCGACGCCTGAGTCAGCCAGTAGTGTGCTGCAATACCCAGCCAGATGATCAGGCCGAACCAGTAACTGCGCAGGAATTCGGTAAAGCAGGGCTCCCGTTCACGCGAGCGGATGGCCCAGAGTTGCCAGATAAAGAATACGGCGCCGGCGGCAACGGCAGCATAATACGGCCAGCCCAACAGCAGCTGACTGCCTGCTGCCAGCAGGCAGAACAGCGTGACGGCCTGCAGGATGCCGATCATCACAATATCAAGATCACCGAACAGTACCGCGGTGGATTTGATCCCCACGTTGACATCATCGTCGCGGTCGACCATGGCATACATGGTGTCGTACGCCACGGTCCACGACAGGTTGGCGATATAAAGCAGCCAGGCAACTTCCGGTACGTTACCGGTCTGTGCGGCGAAGGCCATCGGAATACAGCAGGAGTAGGCGGCGCCGAGAAAAACCTGCGGCAGATGGGTGTAGCGCTTCATGAACGGATAAAGCGAGGCCAGCCCCAGGGCAGCGAATGACAGCATCACCGTCAGCTTGTTGGTCAGCAGTACCAGCAGAAATGCGGCGAACACCAGTACGGCAAAACCGGTCAGCGCCTGGCGGGAAGAAATACGGCCGGTGGCCATTGGCCGTTGCGCGGTGCGCTTAACAAAGCCATCGACTTTGCGGTCGGCAAAGTCATTGATGATGCAGCCGGCGGAGCGCATCAGGAATACACCGACGACAAAAATCACCAGCAGATGCAGATCCGGCATGCCTTCTGCGGCAATCCACAGTGCCCACAGGGTGGGACCAAGCAGCAGGTAGGAGCCAATAGGGCGGTTAAAACGGGTGATGGCGATCCAGTCCTGCCATTGCGGCCAGTGGCGGTTCAGCAGTTCAGTCAACGCAGTCATGCACAGTGTTCCGGTCAGATGAATTCCAGCAGATGCTCAGAGAAGGCTTCAGTTACCAGCAGAGGTTTGCCTTTCAGTCTGAACAGCGAATAGCGCGCCCATTGTAACCCCAGACGGTTTTTTCTGCAGTGGCTGACCTTAAGCGGCGTGCGTTCAAGCGACGGCTGCCGGAACAGGTAGCTGCCCAGCGACTGTTCACCCAGATACTGCAGGCGGCGTTCACTGCCGGTCAGGGTCGACAGCGGCACCGCAGTGCGGGCATAGACCAGAGGTTTGTCGCCCAGACGCAGAACCACTTCACGGACCCAGACCTTCTGCTGCTGGCCAAGCCTGAGTTGCTGACGCTCAACTGGGGTTGGCGTGGTGCGGTATTCGCGCAGCAGCTGCACATTGAATGTGCCCGGCTGCAGACCAGACAAGCGGGCCGTCAGAGATCCTTCGTCCAGCAGCCAGTCGCGCCAAAGGGGTGTCAGCAGAAAGGGCGGATAGCGGTGGCGCACTGACCAAGAGGCTGACAGCGGGAACAGCAGGGGAGCGATGGCCAGTTGATCCTGATACATAGAAAACACAGACTCTTTAACGGCCGGAAGCCCGTCAGCGACTCAACCGGGTGATGAAAACGGCTTCCGGTACAGGCGCGGGCCCGGATAAATATAAGAAAATCAAAGGCGCGAGGATGCGTGAAATTGCTGCGGGGGGCAAGGTCAGCCGCAGTAACAGTCCTGTGCGCCGGCCAATTGCCCGCAAAAGACCGTTGATTTTACCGGCCCTGCTGGTACTTTACCGCCACTCAGCCCGTTCTGTGGGCTCCTTATTTTCACCGGATTTTGAGCAGGAATAACAATGAAAAAGTGGCAATGTGTTGTCTGTGGCTGGATTTATGATGAAGAAGCCGGCGCCCCGGAAGAAGGTATTGCACCGGGTACGCGCTGGGAAGATATCCCGGACGACTTCATCTGCCCGGATTGCGGTGTGGGCAAAGACGATTTCGAAATGATCGAAATCTGAGCCTTATCAGCGTCGTTTTCTGTGTGCCGCATCGGCGGCAGCACGGGAACGGCGCTGTTCTTCTTTTCGTTCATGCCGGTTTATGCGCACGCTGCTGTGGCTGGCCGGTCACTGAGCACTCTCTGACACGCTCTCAGCGCAGCAATCACTACAGAGCACTACAGAGCACTACAGGACACAACAATGACAACACAGGCATCTTCCAATGCTGATCCCATTATTGTGATCGGCGCAGGTCTGGCCGGATATAACCTGGTTAAAGAACTGCGCAAGCTGGGCTGTGACCAACCCATTCAGATTATCTGTGCCGACGACGGCCGCAATTACTCCAAGCCGATGCTGTCCACCGGCTTCAGCAAGAATAAAAGCGCCGATGAACTGGCCATGGCCAGCGCTGCCGATATGGCTGAGCAGCTCAATATCGTGGTGCGTAACAACACCCGCGTGACCGGCATTGATACCGATGCCCACCGCATTTTTATCGGTCAGGAGCCGGTGGCATACAGCAAGCTTGTGCTGGCCTGGGGAGCGGGAGTAATAGAGCCTCGCCTGGCTGGTGATGGCGGTGAGCGTATTTTCTCCATCAATGATCTGCAGGACTACAGCCGCTTCCGTGCTGCCGCCGAAGGCAAAAAGAAGGTGGTGGTTATGGGCGCAGGCCTGATCGGGATGGAATACGCCAACGATCTGGCTGCCGGTGGTTTCGACATTGATGTGGTGGCGCCGGGCGATCAGGCATTGCCGGCACTGCTGCCGAAAACCGCAGCGGATGCTGTGCAGAACAGCCTTGAGCAACTGGGCGTGCGTTTTCACATCGGCCCGGTGGTCAGCCGGGTGGATAACGCCGGTGACGGCGTTCAGGTTACCCTGAGCAATGGTGAAGTGATTGCCGCGGATCTGGTGGTGTCAGCCATTGGTCTGCGTCCGCGCCTGGATCTGGCGGTGAAAGCCGGTCTTAAGGTCAATCGAGGGGTGGTCACTGACCGCCAGCTGCAGACTTCCGCCGCTGATGTGTATGCGCTGGGCGACTGTGCGGAAGTCTGTGGTCATGTGCTGCTGTACGTGATGCCTTTGATGACCTGCTCCCGGGCGCTGGCGAAGACGCTCAATGGTACGCCCACAGAGGTTGTATTCGGTGCCATGCCAGTGACCGTAAAAACACCGGCACTGCCCGTAGTTGTGGCAGTTCCTGCCGATGAAAATGCGGGTTCGTGGCAGATTGAGTCCGATGGCAACGACGTTCAGGCAGAATTTCGCGCCGAAAACGGCGAATTGCTGGGCTATGCTTTGACCGGAGCCAGGGTTATGAATAAAGTAGCACTCAACAAGGCGTTGCCTGCCATCATGCCCTGAGCAACCCGTATATTGTTACTACATCCCCCGCGGAACCGGGGGCAATATCACAATCCAATAAGGATAATTTTCCATGCGTAAACCAGAACTGGCTGCGGCCATTGCTGAAAAAGCAGACCTGAGCAAAGAAAAAGCTGCAGAAGTGATCACTGCGATCACTGACCAGATCGCCAAAGCACTGAGCGAAGGTGATTCCGTAAGCCTGATCGGCTTCGGTACCTTTGAAGTTCGTAACCGTGCAGAGCGTCAGGGCAAAAACCCACAGACTGGTGAACCAATCACCATCGCAGCTGCAAAAGTACCAGCTTTCAAAGCCGGTAAAGCTCTGAAAGAGACAGTACAATAAGTACGCCTGAGCTGCTGACCCGAGAGTGGGTCACTCAGCTCGTCGTTGGCGAAGGGCTCTGTCCCTTCGCTCACCCCGTTTTACAGAACCTTCGTATTGATGTCAGTGACAGTTCCGATGCGGAACAGGTCACCATGGAATTTATGGCTCTGCTGAGTGAAGTGGCAGAGGCTGATCCGGCACAGATCCCCACTGCCTTGTTTGTTATTCCCAATCAGTTTGCCCACTTTGACGATTACTGGAACTGGTCGTTAATCTGCGACAACCTGCTGGTGCAGATGGGTTATGAAGGCCTGTTACAGCTGGCAACCTTTCATCCGCATTACCTGTTCGAAGGTGAGGATGAAGACGACATGAGCCATTTTACCAACCGTTCGCCGTACCCCATGCTGCACATTATCCGTGAAGCGGATATTGAAGCCGCGCTGGCGAGTGTGGCCCAGCCAGAGAAAATCCCGGAACGTAACCGCCGCCATATGCGCCGCTTAGGAAAAGAAGGTCTTTTGAAAAAGATGCCCATTCTGGCACAATCGCGCCTCTTTCAGGACGACCCGAACACCCAGGAGTCCTGATCCTGTCCGTAAACCGAGGATTACGCATGTTTAAGTTCCGTATGCTGCTGTGGGCTCTGTCCCTGATCATGAAAAAAGCAGCGAAGAAAAACCCTGATTTCCGCAAGCAGCTGGAAGGCAAGAATTTTGCTTTTCAGTTACAGACAGCTGATGGTGGTATTGCCCGACAGTTCACTGTGTCCGACAATGCCATCAGCAGTAAAGGCCGAGCTCATAAAGATCCGGCGTTTACCATTAGCTTTAAAGACGCCGATACCGGTCTGAATATTCTGACGTCGAAAGACAAGAATGCCTTTATGAAAGGTATTCAGGACAAAGACATCACCATTGATGGCGACCTGTCGCTGGTGATGTGGTTCCAGAGTGTCAGCAAGTATCTGAAGCCACGCAAGAAAAAATAACGCCGGGACTTTCTGCCGTCGCAGTGAGGTCCGGACGACAGGAAGCCCCTATGAATTTAACAGGTAAAATCCTGATCGCGATGATTGCGGCGGTTGTGCTGGGCAGTATTACCCAGCAGCTGCTGCAGAATCCGGACCTCAATTCCACACTGCACTATGTGCTCAATGATCTGCTCAGTCAGGGGCTTTTCCTGCTGGGTGGCAAGCTCTTCGTCGCCAGTCTCAAGGTGCTGGTGGTGCCTCTGGTGTTTGTTTCTCTGGTATGCGGCGTCTGCCATCTGCGCGATCAGAGTTCACTGGGCTGGCTCAGTGGCAAAACCATTGCCCTCTATCTGATCACCACGGGTGTCGCGATCAGTCTGGCACTGCTGTTAGCAACCCTGTTCCGTCCTGGTGAAGGCGTTAACATGGCGCTGGATGCCGAATTCAAACCGCCGGTGGCGATGCCGCTGATCGACGTACTGGTGAATATCTTCCCGACCAATCCAATCGCCGCCATGGCCCAGGGCAATATGCTGCAGGTGATTGTTTTCGCCCTGCTGATCGGTGTTGCCATTGGTCGCAGTGGCGATCATGGCGAACGCATCGGTGCGCACTTCAATGACTGGAACGAAGTACTGATGAAGCTGGTGACCATGCTGATGCAATTCGCTCCTTACGGTGTGTTCTGTCTGCTGTTCACCCTGTTTGCCCAGCAGGGGATAGGTAAAGTCGGTGACCTGCTGGTGTACATGCTGACCGTTATTGGTGCGCTGCTGATTCATGGTTTCGTGGTCTATCCGCTGATTCTGAAAGGACTGTCCGGGCTGTCACCATGGATGTTCCTGCGCAAAATGCGTAACGCTCAGCTGTTTGCTTTCAGTACAGCATCCAGCACAGCGACTGTGCCGGTCACGCTGCGTACCGTAGAAGAGCGCATGGGTGTGAAAAACCGTGTGGCTTCTTTTGCGGTTCCTCTTGGTGCAACCATTAACATGGACGGCACGGCAATTATGCAGGGCGTGGCGACGGTATTCATCGCTCAGGCCTTCCAGCTGGATCTGTCGATGACGGACTATCTGCTGGTGATTATGACCGCTATGCTGGCGTCTATCGGTACCGCTGGTGTGCCGGGAGTGGGGCTGGTGACGCTGGCGCTGGTGCTGCAACAGGTTGGCCTGCCGCTGGAAGGTATCGCCCTGATCATTGGTGTCGACCGTATTCTCGATATGATGCGCACCGCGGTGAATATCACCGGTGACTCAATGGTGTCTGTGGTGGTGGCGAAAAGTGAGAACGCCATTGATCTGGACACCTTCAATAATCCAAAGGCTGGAGAACAGGCTTGATGTTACGCTCGTTATCTCTGTTGGCTGCGTTTGCAGCCTTCAGTGTGCAGGTACAGGCAATTGAAACGACTGACCTGCAGGTGCAGTCCGCAGCGGTCGGCGAAGAAGATTCTGCGATCGCTGAAGCGCAGCCCGATCCTGAGCTGCTGCAGGCGGAAAATATTGTGCGTATCTCAGGCCTCACCGGCCTCAGTGAACAGGCGCGCAATATTGCTCAGCAGGTGCTGAATGAACAGGCGGCGCCTATCGGCCAGCAGTTCGATGTGGTCGACCGTCTGGCGTCACAATGGGCGCCAACGGTACTGCAGCAGAATCTGATTTCTGTGCTGACGGCAAAGCTCAATAAAACCCAGCGTGACCGTCTGGAGCAGACCCTCGACAGCAATACCCTGAAAGATGTGCGCAGCAAAGAACTGCAGGCCATTGGTCAGCAGTCCGGGCCGGCTTACAACAGCTATATTCAGCGGCTGCGTGCTAACCCAGTAGGTGGCGCACGACTGGAGCTGATCCGTAAGCTGGATCAGGCGATGCAGTTTTCCGCATTGCTGAAAGCCACGCGTGAGCAGGTTTATCCCCAACTGGAAGCGGTTATCAGTGACTGGAAGCCACCACAGGACTGGCAGGCCGGACTTGAACAGGATGTGCTGGAATTCCTGTTTTACGTGCACCGTTCGACACCGAATAACGACCTGGAAAGAATCATTCAGCTCTACACCCGCCCGGAAATGCAGCTGTGGCTGTCCGGCGTGCGTAAACAGCTGGCGGCCGGATAAGATCTGACCGCCAATAAAAAAGCCGCATCTGCGGCTTTTTTATTGGGTGTTCTTTATGGCTGTCTTTTATGGTTGTTTTTTAAGGTTCAGAAACGCCCATTATTTGCCTTTCAGCATCTGCACCAGCTCACCCAGGTCGTCGAGGCGCGACAGAATATTCTGCGTCACTTCATCGACGGATTCCTGCGTCAGGCCGAGTGAATCCAGTACATAAAGTTCTGGTTTTTCCCGTGCCCCATCGCCAAAACCATTGCTTCTCAGGCTGCGTCCGGCAACGTACAGCAGGCGCGAAAATTCGCTGTGCTCACCTTCGAATTCCGGGTTGTGCTGCTGGCGTGTGGCGGTTACCAGTTCTTCCGGCATTTTCCATTGCTGGAGCAGACAGGCGGAAATCTGTTCGCGGGTCATGCCGAGCAGGTGGCGTTCGATATAGAAGCGGTTGATGTGCGGGTTCGCTTCGATATGACGATTCACCAGAGAGAACTGCGGCGGAAAAACGTGGCCGAGAATCAGGAAGCCAAAGTTGTGCAGCAGACCACACAGATAAGCCAGACCCTGAGACGGCCGGTAGCGCGCCGGCATCAGCCTGACCAGTTCAGAGCACAGCGTGGCGGTTACCACAGACTGTTGCCAGAAGGGGGCATAGCCGTGGGGGCCTTCTTTCGGCACCGACAGGGTACGGCCCAACGACAGGCCTAAGGCCAGGTTAATCACCAGATCGAAGCCCAGTACACGCAGCACCGCATCTTCGACGTTTTTAATTTCACCGCGCACGCCGTAATACGGCGAACGTGCCCAGCTGACCACCTGCGCTGACATGGCCGGATCGAGTTCAACGACTTCTGCCAGTGACTGGGTATCGGCGTTAGGGTCGACCCGCAGTTCGATAATGCGGCGTGCGGTTTCCGGCAGTGGTGGCAGATCCAGCGTTTCAGCCAGACGCTGCTGAATGCGCAGCGGGGTAAACTGGCGGATCGCGGCATTCACGTCCTCCAGATCCTGCTGCTCATCGTTGTAGTGCACATCGGTCAGCAGCGGCGCGGTGTAATTACCGGTGCGCGAACTGCTGATCAGATGACGGAACTGTTCCGTCGGGATCTTGATCCAGGTGTTGTCTTCGCCGGTGACGATAAAGAGCTCTTTTTCATTGAGCAGATTACTGTCGATCAGGCTGTCGATCTGAGTGACCTGAGGCAGAGCCGGAAATTCGGACAATCCGTGTTTGTTTTTCAGACGGGTCAGTTCATCCGCAGACAGGGCCGTAAATTGCCGTCCCAGCTGATGTGCCAGCTGGTTAAGATCAAGAATACGGTTACCCGGTATAACAACCTGAACCTTTCCGTGGTCGTCTTTCAGAAAGATCACGTTGGCGACCCGGGCTGAATACGAAGCCGGAGGGTTGCTCTGCATAAGTCTGAACATATCCTCATCATCGGGAACGGAGTAGCGGATTTTCCAGTCATCCAGAACTTTCATTACGCTAGCTGGGATGGCCATAACAATTCCAATTTGAGCGTTACTGTGTCGTTTAAATATAGACAAGCAAAGGCGGAGCGCCGGATTTTTTTGGGCAGAACACAGAGTGTTCTGCGACAAATGATAATTTGTTGTCTGATGTCAGCTTTTATCGGCCACTTTCGCCTTAGCTGGAGACTGAATCCGGTATAAGTTGCGTAACCTTTGGTTAATAAACGTTGGTCAGCAGCGGAAAATTTTACAATCCGCCCGGATGGATCTGATGGTTTTGTCCGGTGCGTTTGCTGGGTGGAAGGCGAGGGGATATTGCAGTTGGTCAGCCTGGCCTGTTCTTTACACCGATGCGAAGCGTTCGGCATCGCCCAGCCAGCGCTGGATCAGAGGTTCGACTGCCCGGGGGTGTTGGGTCCAGATCTGCTGAGCCATATCGCGTACCTGGGGCAGCAGATCGCCGTCACGCTGAAGGTCTGCCACGCGCAGCATCTGCAGACCGGTCTGGCGGGTGCCGAGCATTTCTCCGGGGCCGCGGATCTGCAGATCCTGTTCGGCAATATAGAAACCGTCCTGGCTGTCGCGCATCACCTGAATCCGTTGTTTGCTGACAAACGACAGCGGTGATTTATACAGCAGCACGCAATGGCTTTTGGCGGCTCCACGTCCCACCCGGCCACGCAGCTGATGCAACTGAGCAAGGCCCAGACGCTCGGGGTTTTCGATAATCATTAAGCTGGCGTTAGGCACATCAACACCCACCTCGATCACGGTGGTGGCGACCAGCAAATCCAGCTCGTGTGCTTTGAAGCGTGCCATAACATCGGCTTTTTCGGCGGCTTTCATGCGCCCGTGCACCAGACCAATACGCAGATGGGGCAGGGCTTCGGCCAGTTCCTGGGCGGTGTTTTCCGCGGCCTGACACTGCAGAGCCTCGCTTTCTTCAATTAAGGTACAGACCCAGTAAGCCTGCGCGCCTTCACCACCCTGCTCGACACTGGCGCAGGCGCTGTTTACCCGCTGAATCACTTCCGGGCGGCGCTGATCGGGAATCGCCACCGTGGTAATCGGACTGCGTCCGGGCGGTAACTCATCGATTACTGAAGTGTCGAGATCGGCGTAAGCGCTCATCGCCAGCGTGCGTGGAATCGGCGTGGCGGTCATGATCAGCTGATGCGGTTGCATGCCCTGCTGCTCGCCTTTTTCGCGCAGGGATAAACGCTGATGCACACCGAATCTGTGCTGCTCGTCGATGATGATCAGACCCAGCCGGGCGAACTGAACTTCATCCTGAAACAGCGCGTGGGTACCGACTACTAACTGAGCGTCACCACTGGCGATTTCGGCGAGGGATTTTTCCCGCGCTTTGCCTTTTACTTTACCGGCCAGCCAGCCCATGGATATGCCCAGTGGCTCAAACCAGCCGGATAAATTCTGCAGATGCTGTTCGGCGAGAATTTCCGTCGGGGCCATTAACGCCACCTGATAACCGGCTTCCAGTACGTCGCAGGCCGCCATCGCCGCTACCAGGGTTTTACCGGAGCCGACATCACCCTGTACTAATCTGAGCATGGGGTAGGGCTGCTGGATGTCTTTTTCGATTTCGCCGGTAACCCGCTGCTGCGCGCCTGTGGGTTTGAATGGCAGTTGCGCCAGTAACTTCTGCCGCAGTGTGCTGGCCGGTTTTATTGCCGGCGCCTGATCGGCCTGAACCTGAGCACGGATTTTAAACAGCGACAGCTGGTGGGCGAGTAACTCTTCGAGAATCAGCCGACGCTGTGCCGGGTGCTGACCGCTTTCCAGTAATTCCAGCCGCGTGTCGCGTGGTGGATTGTGCAGAAACAACAGGGCTTCTTTTAAGGTTGGTAAGCGCCATTGCTGCAGCCATTCCTGCGGCAGCATATCGGTTAAATCGACTTCGTTGTTGTGCAGATGTTCCAGCGCCTGCTCGTGTAATAAGCGCAGACGCTGCTGGCTGATGCCATCGGTGGCCGGATACACCGGCGTTAAGCTGGGCTCCAGCGGCAGGTCGAGGCCATCTTCAATGATCTGATATTCCGGGTGATAGAACTCCAGCCCGCTGGCGCCTCTTCTTGGTTCGCCATAAAGACGCACGGTGGCACCGGTACTGAACTGTTTTTTCTGCGCAGCATTGAAGTGATAAAAACGCAGATTCACCACGCCGGTGTGATCCTGCACTTTGACCAGCAGGCTGCGGCGTTTGCCGAACAGTACATTTGAGCCTTTGACCTCGCCCTGAATCACCACGGAGCGCATCGGCTGCACGCCGCCGATGGGAGTGACGCGGGAGCGGTCTTCATAACGGAAGGGCAGGTGAAAATACAGATCCGCCAGCGTGCGGATCTGCAGTTTTTCCAGCTGACCCGCGAGTTTGGGGCCAACGCCTTTCAGGTCAGTGAGCTGACTCAGCAGAGCCATGGCAATCTCTCAGCTCAACGTGGGGTGTCGAGCCGGCAGCGGCCAGCGGTTTCCAGCAGCAGGTCGATGGCCTGACCGCGGGGGAAGCTTGCCCGCCACGCCAGTGCCACGGTGCGGTGTGGCCCCGGCTGTTTAAACGGTTTGGTAGCGACCAGCGTCTGATCGAGATTACTCACCGCCGATTCCGGCAGCACAGTAATCCCCAGCCCGGTGGCCACCATGTGTTTCAGTGTTTCCAGTGAGCTGCCTTCCAGCACACTGCCTAAACGCGTGTGGTGCTTGCGCGTCAGCGCCGGACAGAACTCAAACACCTGATCGCGGAAGCAGTGACCTTCGCCCAGCATCAGCAGATCTTCATCGGCCAGCTGGTCGGCTTCAATTTCATCCTGTTTGGTCCAGGGGTGATTCTTCGGCAGCACCACAACAAAGTTTTCATCGTACAGCGGGCGGGTCAGTACGTCCGGCTCGGTAAACGGCAGGGCGACGATTATGGCATCCAGTTCACCGTCTCGCAGCTGACGGCGCAGTACGCCGGTGTAATTCTCTTCCAGATACAGCGGCATCGTCGGTGCCTGCTGATGAATCTGTGGCACCAGATGCGGGAACAGATATGGCCCGATGGTAAAAATCGCACCCAGTTTCATCGGTGAGCTGAGCTGATCCTTACCTGAATTGGCCAGCTCTTTGATGGTGCGGGCTTCTTCCAGTACACGCTGCGCCTGAGCGACGATACGTTCACCCAGAGGCGTAACAGACACTGAGCTCTTGCTGCGTTCAAAGATGGCAACGTCCAGCTCACCTTCGAGTTTTTTAATGGCCACACTCAGGGTTGGCTGGCTGACAAAACATTTCTCTGCCGCGCGGCCAAAATGGCGTTCCTGCGCCAGAGTGACGATGTACTTGAGTTCAGTAAGGGTCATAAACGCCTCGCTTATTGTCAGCCTGTATGATTTTCAGAGCTACGATTTAACATACCTATTGATGTTACCTTTATACAGGGGCTGGATAAAGACTGAAAGCCACGTAAGATGCGCATATTGGCTGAAGTCCTGATTTCCAACAAAAAGGGCACATCGCAAAGCGCAGGAGAAATTACTATGGCTCGTATTCTGATCGTGGGCGCCGGTGATATCGGTGGACATCTGGCAGAAAGACTGGTGACGGCCGGGCACGAGGTATGGGGACTCAGACGTTCCGACAAGCCTCTGGCTGAGGGTGTGACACTGATTCAGGCCGACGTTGCTGAACCGGACACGCTGGAAGACCTGCCGGAGAATCTCGATATTCTGGTGTACAGCGTGGCGTCGCCGGCGTTTTCCAAAGAAGGCTATCATGAGTACTACTATCGTGGTCTGAAGCACATTCTGCGTGCACTGAAAGATCAGACGCTGAAGCATAGTTTCTTTGTTTCCAGCTCCAGTGTTTACCATCAGATGGATGGTGAGTGGGTGGATGAAACCTCAGAAACCAACCCAACCAGTTTCGCCGGTAAAGAAATGCTGGCGGCGGAAGAAGCCCTGCTGAAAGACAAAGCGCCAGCAACGGTTGTGCGTTTCACCGGTATTTATGGCCCCGGCCGTACCCGTATGATCCGCCAGGCGCAGACCGGCAGTCATTGCGACCCTGAGCCGCCGGTGTGGACCAACCGCATCCACCGTGATGATTGTGTCGGTGTGCTGGAACTGCTGGTCAGCAAAGCCATTTCCGGTGAAGCGCTGGAAGAAATTTATCTCGCGACCGACGACGAACCTGCAACGCTGTTCGATGTACTGGAATGGATGAAAGATCGTATTGGCGATGTTGAGCCAGACCACGATGTACCGGAAGCGACGCGCCGTGCCAACCGCCGCTGTTCCAATAAGCGTCTGCGCGCTCTGGGTTATGAATTTAAATACAGCAATTATCGTGAAGGCTACGATGAGATGCTGATCGAGATGGGACTGGTCTGATTTTCATTTTTCCGCTTCGTTTTCAGGCTGAAGAGGTCAGGTTGAAGAGGTCAGGCATAAAAAAAGCGCTCAGTGGAGCGCTTTTTTTATGGGCTTTTGCAGCCTGAAACAGCGCGGAAATTAATCCAGCACCATCACCGCTTCCATTTCCACACCGGCGTCTTTTGGCAGTTGGGCTACGCCCACTGCTGCACGGGCTGGGTATGGCTGGGCAAAGTACTGCGCCATGATTTCATTCACTTTGGCGAAGTTGCCGAGGTCAGTCAGGTAAATATTTACCTTCACGATCTGCTGCAGCGAACCGCCTGCGGCTTCACACACAGCAGTCAGGTTTTTAAATACCTGATGAATGCGTTCTTCGATACCGCCTTCGACGATTTCCATGGTTTCCGGCACCAGTGGAATCTGACCGGACAGATACACAGTGTCGTTTACTTTGACAGCCTGAGAGTAGGTACCGATGGCGGCAGGGGCTTTATCAGTGTGAATAATTTCGCGGGCCATGTTTGCTTCCTTTTTACGTAAGGCAAGAGGGTAAACCGGCAGTGGGAATTAACTGCCAGACTGATTACGGGTGCGGACGATCTTGTTAACGCCGCGTATGGTACGCAGGCGGCGGATGGTGCGTGCCAGATGTTTACGGCCGTGAATGCTCAGGGTCAGGTGAGTGACACTGAGGCGGGCATCGCGTTCTTCGACACTGATTTTCTCGATGTTGGCTTCCGCCTGAGTGACGGCGCTGGCCAGCTCGGCAATAATGCCACGCCGGTTTTCCAGATAGACTTTGAGGTCCACGGTAAACTCGCTGTCGATGTCTTTATCCCAGCTGAGAATGACGCATTTTTCCGGATTATCGCGGAATTCTTCGACGTTTTTGCAGTTCTCAGTGTGAATCACCAGGCCACGGCCGGAGCTGACGTAACCAATAATCGGATCGCCGGGAATCGGGCTGCAGCATTTAGCGAAATTCACCACCAGACCTTCCGTGCCTTTGATCGCCAGCGGCGATTCGTGCACGTTGTCGAGATCCACTTCAGTGCCTTTGTGGGCAACCAGCAGGCGGCGCGCTAACAGCGGTGCCATACGGTTACCGGAACCAATGTCTTCCAGCAGATCGTCAAGCGAATCCATGCCGGTTTCTTTCAGTACCAGATCCAGATGCGCCTGATCGATATCGCTGAGGGTTTTACCGAGGCCATCCAGTGCTTTATTCAGCAGGCGCTCACCCAGAGCAACGGATTCAGAGCGACGCTGGCTCTTCAGGTAATTACGGATATTCGAACGTGCTTTACCGGTAACCACGAAATTGAGCCAGGCGGGATTCGGCTGCGCCGCCGGAGCGGTCACAATCTGTACTGTCTGGCCGTTCTGCAGTTTGGCACTTAACGGCGCCAGCTGGCGGTTAATGCGGCAGGCAATACAGTGATTGCCTACATCGGTGTGTACTGCATAAGCGAAGTCGATGGCGGTGGTGCCGTTCGGCAGTTCCATGATTTTGCCTTTCGGCGTGAAGACGTAAATCTCGTCCGGGAACAGGTCGACTTTTACGTGCTCAACGAATTCGATCGGGCTGCCGGCATTTTTCTGCAGTTCGAGCAGGTTCTGTACCCATTGGCGCGCACGCTGGGTGCCGCTGGTGTGATCGCCTTCGGCTTTATACAGCCAGTGAGCGGCAATACCATGGTTGGCCATGGCTTCCATTTCTTCGGTACGGATCTGCATTTCCACCGGCAGGCCACCAATACCAATTAAAGTGGTATGCAGTGACTGATAGCCGTTGGTTTTCGGAATGGCGATGTAATCTTTGAAGCGGCCGGGAATCGGCTTATACAGGCTGTGCAGGGCGCCAAGAATGCGGTAACAGGAATCAACGGAGTCACAGATAATACGGAAGCCGTACACATCCATAATATCGCTCAGTGATTTACGCTGATCACGCATTTTGCTGTAGATGCTGTACAGATGCTTCTCTCGGCCAACCACCCGGGCAGAAATATTCACTTCGGTCAGGCGGCCACGCACAGCGGTGGCAATGTTGTTAACCACTTCGGAACGGTGACCGCGGGCGGCAGCAACCGCTTTGCGGATCATCTCCGAACGCATCGGGTACATGGCTTCGAAGCACAGATCTTCCATTTCCACGCGGATGCTGTTGAGACCCAGGCGGTTGGCGATCGGTGCGTAAATATCCAGTGTTTCCCGGGCAATACGGCGGCGTTTATCCGGGCGCAGGGAGCCCAGGGTGCGCAGGTTGTGCAGACGGTCGGCGAGTTTTACCAGAATAACGCGGATATCACGCGCCATGGCCATGGCCATCTTCTGGAAGTTCTCAGCCTGCTGCTCTTCTTTGCTTTCGAAATGGATATTGGTCAGCTTGGAAACACCGTCCACCAGTTCCGTGACCACATCACCGAACTGCACGGCGAGGGCGGATTTGGGCACACCGGTATCTTCAATCACGTCATGCAGCATAGCGGCCATCAGACTCTGATGGTCGAGGTGCATATCGGCGAGGATGTTGGCAACAGCCAGAGGGTGGATGATGTAAGGTTCGCCGCTGCGGCGGCGCTGACCATCATGAGCCTGTTCGGCGTAGAAATAGGCGCGGCAAACCTGCTGAATCTGACTTGCGTTCAGATAATGGGAAAGCCGCTCCGATAAAGCATCTACTGTGGGCACTTAAGCTTGATTCCTGCAGCAGCTTAAAAGTGCTGCTGATCTGCCTGTTCTGCTGCAGCTTCCTGTGCGGCCATAGTGGTTGGGGTCACCAGGCTTTCTGCGATTTCACGCAGAGCCAGAACGGTAGGCTTGTCGTTTTCTTCAGCAACCAGAGGCTCTGCACCCTGTACCGCGATCTGACGGGCACGTTTGGTGGCCAGCATGACCAGCTCAAAGCGGTTATCAACGTTGGTTAAGCAATCTTCTACGGTTACGCGTGCCATGGGTATTCCTGTGGGTACGTTAAGTACGATTAATATGGGGTACGTTGAGTACCTTGATAAGTCAGTACATTAAAATCTTCTGAACCGGCTATTTTAACTGAAATTCAGCCGAATGAAAGTGTTCTCCTGCGGCGGATGTGTGATCGCCGTTGTGTTGTTGCTGTGTCAGGCAGGGTAAAGATTTGCCTGAATAGCCAAACCGGGTTGGCGGCAGCGCGCCGGGGCGGCAGAATTATGGCTGTTTTCCTTCTTTCCCTACCTGAAGAAATGTTATGACACTCAAACCTCTGAAGCGCAGAAAGCTTCTGTCCCTTGGTGGCTCCCTGCTGATGGCTGCGCCTTTTATGAGCCTCACCGCCTGCGGTTCTTCCTCGTCTTCCGGCAACCGCAGCAGTGATTCCGGTTTACCCGACAGCGGCACAGATACTGATCTGAGCGCGACCTCTGACTGGGCATCGGGCGGCACGGACCTGATCACAGCGGATTTCCCTGACACCTCGATTTTCTCATCTTCAGGCAGCTGCTCTCTTTCCCTGACGCAGAACCTGACGGTCGGCCCCTGTTACATTGGTGTGAATGAGCGCGAGGATATTTCTGAAGGTGAAAGCGGGTTGCCAATGCAATTCTGCATGCAGCTGGTGGATGAAGACTGCAATCCGCTGGCCGGCTATCTGATTGAGATCTGGCACTGTGATACGCGCGGTCTGTATTCCGGCGATACCAGCGATGAGGACGTGGACGATACCTCCACCTGGGCTGGCGGTTTCTGCACCAGTAATAACTCAGAAGCGGTGGCCAGTACCTGGTTCCGCGGCGAACAGACCACAGATGCCGATGGCCGGGTGAATTTCAAAACCTGCTTCCCGGGCTGGTACCGTGGGCGCACCATTCATATTCATTTCCGTGTACGCAATGGCAGTGGCGATTATGTTGTGTCGCAGTTCTGCTTCTCCGACAGCTTTGCCCGGGAGATATGCACCACCCATGAACTGTACCGCAGTCGTGGTGAACAGGACCGTACGCTGGCCAGTGGCCGTGATTCGGTATTTCCGGCTGAGGGATATGAAGAGTTTATGCTCAATATTGAGCAGAATGAGGACGGTACTCTGCTGGCCTATAAACGTGCGGTGATTTCGGTCTGACGACTGGCGGCTTTAATAACCGCGGGCTGACTGATTGTGGGTTTAGCGGTCGTGGGTTTAGCGGTCGTGGGTTTAGCGGTCGTGGTTTAGCTGTCGAGGGCTGAGTGGTTAGTGTGTGAACGGAAGTAATAAGAGCCCAATAAAAAAGCGGTGATAATAATCACCGCTTTTTCGCTCAGGAGTCCTGTTGTAACAGATCCTGCAGGGTCGCTTTGTGACGCTCCTGCTGAGCTTCCAGACGGTGGCGGCGGGCGATTACAATGGCGCGCAGCTCTTCTACCGTATTCTCAAAGTTATCGTTGATGATGAGGTAGTCGTATTCGCCGTAGTGGCTCATCTCATTACGGGCGTCACGCATGCGGCGCTCAATGGTCTGCTCGTCGTCCTGTCCGCGTTTCTGCAGGCGTTCGCGCAGGGCGGCGATGGATGGCGGGGCGATAAATACACTGACGGTATCCGGCATCAGGCGGCGCACCTGTTCAGCGCCCTGCCAGTCGATTTCCAGGATCACGTCACGGCCCTCGGCCAGCTCAGATTCAACCCATTCCTGTGATGTGCCATAAAAATTATCGAACACCTGAGCGTGTTCGAGAAAGGCTCCACGGCCAACCATCTCGCGGAAATCTTCGACTGCGGTGAAGTGGTAATCTTTACCGTTTACTTCGCCCGGGCGCGGGGCGCGGGTGGTATGGGATACCGATACACCGATATAGCCGGTACTTTCTAACAGCCCTTTTACCAGACTGGTTTTGCCTGCCCCGGAGGGCGCTGAAAAAATAAAAAGAGTACCGATCATGAGGCTGGTTCCGGCTGAGTGGAGAAAATGAATCCGATGTAACCGCTAAGTATAACGGATCATTGGCCCGCTGTAAGAATTCACTGCGCGACTAAATGCGATCCGCTATGCGACTCTGTGACTTCACTGATACTGTGTTCTAACTCAGTAAAATACGGGTTCCAGGTCAGGCGGGCATGATACTTACCGTCTTCGCGGAATCCCCAGGCGGAGAACCAGAAATCTTTGCGCTGTTGCGGCGGCACCGCGTCCTGCTGACCATTATTCAGCATGATGTAGCTGCCATCTTCGCCGACATAGGGGTTGGCTGGTGAGAAGACGACACTCATGTGCGAGAAGTTACTGATGCGCTGCTGCGGTAAGTAACTCGGCAGCCGGGACACTCGCTGGTCGGCCGTGGCGGAAATATCTTCGTCGCCGTACCACACCAGACGTGAAGACGGGTTGGTAAAATGCTGACTGAATGCCTGCAGTGTTTTATCCGGTTGCAGCACACTGTCATCCTGACTGATGGTGATCAGTGCCGGGCGATCAAATCCTTTTTCTTCCAGCAGCGCCTGCACATCTTTGACCGATTGATAGTATAGCGCCGAGGCGTTGGTGGTCAGGGATTCGTAGCGCAGAATATTGTCTTCCGCATCGACATCGACCCAATTCCACAAATACGAAACCACCGGACTGAGCGCCAGCAGTGACTGACTGATGGGATAAAAGCCGGGCGAAAATAACAGCAGCCCGGCGACTTCTTTGTGTTCTATGGCATAGCTGGTGACCAGATTTCCACCGGTGGAAAACCCTCCCAGCCAGACTTCATCAACGTCTTCGGAAAGTAATTCCGCCTGGTGAGCGACAACGCCGGTCCAGTCGTCGTAGTGGGCAAGTAAGGTATCCGCCGGTCGGGTGCCGTGGCCGGGTAACAGAATACTGCGCACTAACCAGCCGTCTGCCGCCATGATCTTCGCGATGTCACGCATATAACCTGGGCTGTCACCGAGCCCGTGCACCAGCAGTATGCCGCGGCGTTTACCCTGTACTGAGTCTGCGGCCGGCTGCATTTCAAACGGCGAATTCAGATCGGTTTCACGTTCGTGATTGGCAGTAATAAATGCCCGGTGTGTTTTTACCCACTGGCGCGTCACTGTTTGATATCCGGCAAAGGTCGGCTGATCGTAATCCGGTAATTGTTCGCCTGATGGTTTAAATGATGCAGAATCCGGTGGTGTGGCACAGCCGCTCAGCAACAGTGACAGAACAGCGATTAATGCGGACAGAACGCCGGGTAAGGAGCGGAAAAATAAACAGCAATTCAGCGGGCTCTGGTTTAACGGGCTCCGGTTTAACGGGCGCTTGTTTAACAGGCGATGTGGGACATTCAGCACAATAACCTCTGGGGCTAAAAATAATGATGGCTGCAGTCAGGGAGACTGGCGAACGGAAATATACCGCATAAGTAATATTACGTTATTGGTGCGATATTCACGCACAAAGTTCTCGGCTTCAAAGATGACAAAAGGATATTCCTGCTGCGGTATATCAAGAGCCGAATAAAAATTCGGTTAACCGGACTGGCTTATTTAGTCTAATATCAGAAGTCTGGTCTGTATCCACTATGGATGGCTTGCAGTATTCCCTATAAAACTTTTTAGCTAAGGAAATAAGCTCGATGGCTTTCGATTATGGCAGTCAGTCTCTTGGTATCCCCAATCCATTCAAGACTGAGGGTAAAATCCGCCTGCTGGCAGGCATCCTCATCACCGCGCTGTCGGTGTTACCTCTGATCAGTATTTCAGCAACGTTAAAAGAGAACCCGGCGCGTGCGTGGGGACAGGTGGTTATCGGCCTGTTCCTGATGACCTGGGGACTGCGTCTTATTGCCGTTGGTGCGATGCAGCTGTTCCGCTTTTATGTCGGTCGTTCGGTACCTTCCTCACTGGCCTTTAACCGTAATGCCAGTGAGCGTGAAAATGCTGAAATTGAACGCACCAGCGGCAGCCTGGCGTATAACTCTGAACGTCTCGAATCCATGATGATGGGGCGTAAGAACACTACCTTCTCAGAACCTCTGGGCTGGATGTCCCGTCTGGTACACTCACTGATTCCCAAGCTGGTTCTGGCGCCTTACCCGGTACGTAACTTTGTGCAGGAATTAGCCGGTGTGGTTGCTTCTACGCTGGTGGCTCTGGTGGCATTTGGTCTGTCTTATTTTGTGACGGCGACCGGTCTGGCTGGTGACAGCGGTGATTTTATTATTCCGGTGATGTCTCTGCTGTTGCTGGTGTATCTGGTCTTTATCTGGCGCACAGCAGCGAAAAACATGGTGTCTGAGCGCAGTCAGGATCTGCATAAAAAAGGCGTTGCCGGTATCAGCCGCCTGTTTGTCTTTGCTCTGGTTGTGCCTGTGCTGCTGGGTTATGGCTATTCCTGGGTGGCCGCGAATACTAACCCGCACTATATGGAGCAGGCGAACAGCGTGATTAACAGTCTGTTGACGTTCAGTGCCTGGCTGAATCTGGGTCTGTTACTGATCGCTGCGCTGATTGTTGTGATTCCAACTTTCTTCCTGGTGCGCGAGCGTCTGAAAATGGCGGTGACCTCCACCAGTGTCAGCGAATTCCGTGAAAATATGCAGGAGTCTGTGCATCCGAACGAAATTTTTATTAACACCGAAAACATCGTTCTGGCTAACCGCCGTTATAAAGAAGTGCCTAACCGTGTGTACCGCGACTTTGAACCGCGTCTGGAAGAGCAGGGGCAGGGTAAAGGTACCTTCAATGGCCAGCTGCTGATTGAAACTCAGCCAGCGTATCAGCCAATGAGCCTCAGCGGTCTGTTTAAAAAGGTCCGCCTGTTCAGCACCATTGGTGGTCAGTTGCTGACCGTAGGCAGCGCCGCACTGCTGTATGTGCTTTTCAACAAAGGCTTTACCGTTTATCACGATATTAAAGGCCTGTTTCTGGGGCTGCAGCATTCACGCAGTTCTGAAAACGTTATGGCATTTTTTACCGCCGGTGGTCAGGAACTGAGCACGATTCTGACGCTGCTGTTTACGCTGCTGACCGTGGCGTTTACTGCCCGTATGCTGAGTAATCTGGCGCATATGTTCTGGTCAGAAATCCAGTTCGACAGCCTGCTGATGTCGGTAAAAATGGAAGGTACCTATACTGAAAGCAAAATCTCCACCGGTATGGCTTACAACGATTCTACCCGTTCCGAAAACGTGGTGGTGCGTACCTCTATGACACCATGGATTCTGACTTCCCGTATCCTGACGTCTACCTATGCCACCTCAGGTATGAAAAACCTGGAAATGCCACGACTCATTATGTCGATGGATGCCAATGATCAGGAACTGGATACCATTATTGGTGAGATGCGCGACTTCCTGCGTGAGCGCGAATCCATTGCCTCCATTAATAATGAAAAAGATCTGGCCAATGCCGAACGCATTTATCAGGTTAACAGCATCAGTAAATCGGATAGTCCGGAACAGGCGAAACTGACGGATCAGGCGACATCCGGTCAGCTGGAAGATCTTTCTGAAAGCGAAGGCGAACCGCAACCGCAGTAAGCTTATTTACTGCGCATAAAATATCCGGTGCCAGTTTTATGCTGGTGCCGGGATTTCAATCTTGTATGGGCAGCTTTTCGTAAGGGGCCAAAAAAAATGTCCCTCTTTGATTGTTTCCCCTCGTGAAACATTTTAAAAGGATTGCCAGGGTGATTTGAGAAAATCTTCTTTTAAATCTTTATTTCTTAATCAAAAGCAGACAAAGTGTTAAATTGACGTTCATTGCTGACTTCTTTGTCGGTAGTGTTTCTCAGATGCATATCTAATTTTATTTTGGATGATTTTTGAACAAGGAGTCCCGATTGCTAAAGGATTTTGATAGTCAACTGAAGATAAATATTCAGGCGTCGGCGCCTGTTGTTCAGATAATCAGTCACGAAACTTTGCGTATTCGGGCCTGCTGTATTCAGGCAGCTTCAGATCTGAACAGAGATCTCTATGTCTGGAATATGCCCCAGGGCTTGAGGAAATACGATTTTGATGACAATTCCCGGGAACCGGAGGATGAGGGAGAACAGCCTCAGGAAGTACTGGATTGGCTGCGTGATTTCGCTTCAGAAGATGAAGAGCCTGAATTCATTCTGCTGCTGGAAGACTTCCATCATTTCCTTAACGAGCACACCCTGATCAGCCGCTTGCGTGCATTTGCAATAGCTGTTGCCAGCCGGGAAATCAATAACGTCACGGTTGTGCTCTCCCAACCTGCGCCTTTGCTGCCTCCAGAATTGGAGAAAGAAGTGCAGGTTATTGAAATGCCATTGCCCGATACTGATGACCTGAAAACCCTGATGCGGCAGGCATGCGATCGTTATAATCTGGATGACAGGGATTATCAGGAGTCATCTGCTCTGATCGAGTCTGCGCTTGGCCTGTCAACCAGTGAGGCTCAGCTGGCTTTCTCAAAAGCCGCATGCCAGTTCAAGCGCCTCACCGAATCTGAAATCCCCTTTATCGTCAAAGAAAAAGAGCAGGTGATTCGTAAAAGCGGACATCTTGAATACTTTCATCCAAAAGCCACGCTCGACGATATCGGCGGCCTGGATAACCTCAAATCCTGGCTGGATCGACGTCGTCAGTCGTTTACCGAACATGCTCGTGAATTTGGTCTGGAAACTCCAAGAGGTGTGTTACTACTGGGTTTACCGGGCACGGGTAAAAGCCTTGCAGCAAAAGCCGTGGCGAATGCCTGGCAACTGCCTTTGTTGCGTCTGGATATGGGCAAAATCTATGGCGGCATTGTCGGTCAGTCCGAGGCGAACATCCGCTCAGCCTTGCAAACGGCTGAGGCGCTGGCGCCCAGTATTCTTTGGGTTGATGAAATTGAAAAAGGCCTGTCGGGTATGCAAAGTTCTGGTGCAACCGATGGCGGCACGACATCCCGGGTGCTGGGGACTTTTCTGACCTGGATGCAGGAAAAAGAAAAGCCGGTGTTTGTAGTAGCAACTGCTAACCATATTGCGCAATTGCCGCCTGAGTTACTGCGGAAAGGCCGGGTTGACGAAATTTTCTTTGTAGATCTGCCGGTACAGCAGGACCGGAAAGACATTATTTCGATTCACCTGAAACGTCGAAACCGGTTGGATGATTTTTCATCTGCAGAACTGGATGAACTGGCGATCGCCAGCAAGGGCTTCACCGGGGCTGAACTGGAAGAAGCCGTCAAGGAAGCCATGTTTCTGGCTTTTGACGAAGGGCATCAATTAAACAAGGACGATATTCTTAAGGCCATTAAGGTCACTTCTCCGCTCTCTTTAACCATGGCCGAAATGATTAATGACACTCGCGCCTGGACCAAGGGGCGCGCTGTGGCCGCCAGCTCGGCAGAGCCAGAAGCTCTGGACCCATTCAGCAGTAAAAAGCCGCGGCTCAAACAGGAAGGCGAAAACCCGTTCGTCAGAAAATAATCAGGACTGCTTGTTATGGAAAACCCGTTTTTTACTGCTCTTGAACAACAGGGCTTCAAGGCTGCGACACTGGACAATCAGACCAACAATGTTCTGATGCCGTTTATGCATTACCTGAACAACAGCATCAAGGCTCTGGAGAACAAGGAAGTCAGCTGTGAATGGAAGCCTGTTGCTACCAAGCGTTATCAGCTCAAGCCAGACAAACGGATCTGGCAATTGTTGCCGGTGAGTGAAATTGAGATCAAGGGCGGCAAGGAAGGGTGGTTCGAGATTATCTCCGTCGATAGTGAGTTACCTGGTGCCGATTTTGACCCTGATGAAAAAGATCCAATTCAACAGGGCAAAGGCAAAGGACGGCGAGAGACGGCGATACCCGACAGTGGATATGACGCCTCAGATTACCAGCTGTACTTACCTGATCTTGAATTAGATGATGACCCAGTCTCATGGAGCGGTTATCAGCTGAAACTGCGCCCCTTGGCTGTTCAGCTTGATCAGCTGGAGTCGGTTTATATCGACGGCCAGCCATGTAAGGTGACAAAGCAGACTGACGCTCGCCTGATGCTGCAAGGCCATGTGAAAGCCAGCAGTAAACTGTCCGTTGACGGGCAAGACACGCCTTTCACCCTGATCAAAGGACTGGACGAATCCCGGCTTAAGCAATGGCAAGCCAAACCTGAAGGTAATGGCTGTCTGCTGTTTTCAGAGTCCCGGCCGCAGGTCGAGGGACATAAACTTGAAGATGTTACCAGTAAGCAACTGGCTGGGCTGAGTTGCGGTCACTTTCAAAGCCTGGGGCAATCCTTGCAAAGTGATCATTGGGAGTTGAAACCTGAAAGTACCGGCAAAAAGGACGGCACAAAAGGCAGTAGTCAGGTTCTGATACTGGAAAGTCGTGGTGATGAAAAGCTAGAGGATTCTGGCGATCTTAGATGCACGGCTTTCCCTGAACTGCTCTGGACCGTGGAGTCTGCCAAAGTCGAAGAAAAATGGATTCAGCTGATCGAAAAAGAAGGTGGTGAAGATACAGGCAAGTCTGCTCTGGATTATTTCTTTGAGGAAAAGGTCTCTATCAGGAGTTCTAACTACAAAGAATTCTCTGTAATCGATCGACGAAAAGATGAACGCCAGATTTTATTGGGAGAAAAAAACAAAAAAGGTGGAAGTCTTTACCCAAATCCGCAAGGTGGAAATAACGAACTTACAGTTCGCGTAGATACAAACCAGCTCAAACGCCAGAAAGAAGCCATCAACCAACTGATGAATCGCCCTTCAGCAGGCCACTGGCCTCTGATTCATATGCTGCAAAAACGTGAGCAAACACGCTGGCCAGACGTAACCCCCGTTCAAATCCCTGAGTCCGGCTGGACAGTACTGACAGACCCGAACTTCGATGGCTGTGATCGTCAACGCGAGTTTGTCACCAAGGCTCTGGCGAACGAAGATTTCACCATTCTGGATGGCCCGCCAGGCACAGGTAAAACCACCACCATTCTTGAACTGATCATGCAGCTGGTATTGCAGGGCAAGCGCGTTTTGTTGTCTGCATCCACTCATGCCGCGATCAATAATGTGCTGGAAAGAGTAAAAGAAAGTGACAAGTTATCCGAGCACATATTTCCACTAAGAATTGTTCCTAGAAATGACACCGACAATCGTAAAGCAGATGGCGTGGAAGACTATGTATTTGAGACTCTGAGTGCAAACTACCTTGAAGAGGAAAATGATTATACGATCAGTCACCAGATTATCCTTGACTCATCGAACCTGGTTTGCGGAACAACCAATGGAATATTGGGATTGTTTGATAAAAAACGTTATCCGGAAATCGATGTTGATAAAGGCGAACCGCCGTTTGATGTGATGATCATCGACGAGTGCAGTAAAACCACCTTTCAGGAATTCCTGGTGCCCGCCCGCTTCGCCAAACGCTGGGTATTGGTAGGCGACGTGCGTCAGTTATCACCGTTTACTGATCGTGAGCAGATCGTAGCCAACCTCGATAATCTGATGCTGGTTCCGCCAAGGGGAAAAGGCGCAAACAAAACAGCTGCTCAGAATTTACCTCCCTCCATCCAACAAGCTTGTTTCCTGCTGGAAGAGCTTAGAGGTGATCATCAAAGGCCCTATTCACAGCCAATGTTGGTGCCTGTTACCTGTGATGTTGCAAACGCATTGGTTAAAGAAATTAGAGCACGCACTTCGCTGCCAAAACTTGCCAAGGGCCTCGATAACCTGTTGGTCGTGATGGTAAACGAGGGACGCAATGCTGATCACCATCAGGTTGGGGTTAAACAAATTCAGCAGAAGCCGGATCAACTGTATCGTCACAATCTATGTTTCGTCGAAGAAGGTTGTCTGGGCGAGATTGCTCGATGGATTCCTGACGATATGTTGATACTGCATCCCGATTGGTGCCTCACTTCCCAAGCAGCGCAGCATCGATTTTCGGGAACTGGCTGTAAGTCGTTCAAAGTTAAAACCACTGATTACACGGATACCATGCAGGTTCATAAGGAATTGCTCGACCGTATTGACAGCACTAAGTGGTCGGAAGAGGTGTGCTGGCGTCTGGAGCGTGAATACTGGCTGCGGTTATCGGCCAACCAGAAACAAAAAACCGGCTATCTGGAGGACACCCTGAACCGCCTGTTTCCCAAATCGGTATCGGCAGATGGCCGTATTCATATTCTTAAAAACATCGCTTTCCCATCCATTCTGGAGGCGTTGTCGGGTGATGGTCTGGTTAAACGTAAGAGTGATGATCCAACGACCTTGAATCAGGGGTTTAATGCCCGAGAAAAGTCCCTGCGTCATACCACTTTGAATTATCAGCACCGTATGCACCCGGATATATCCAAATTCCCTCGGCAGCAGTTTTACCCCGAGGGTGTTCTGGCGGATGGCGGTAAAACGGCTTCTGACCGGGCATGGCAATACACAAGGTATAAGTCTCGTAATATCTGGTTGGATGTGCGGGGAACAACTTTGCCGGGCAATAATAACAAGCAAGAAACACAGGCTCTGATCGCCGAGCTGAAAGCGTTTTGTGATTGGGCGGAAGGAAAAAGAAAAAACAAAAAAGGCGAAGCCTTTGATGTTGCGATTTTGACCTTCTACCAAGGTCAGGAAAAAGCCCTGAGGGAAGCTCTTCAAAAATTGCCGGGTAATGCCAACCGTTACGCACGGTTTAATTACAAAGGCATATCGATCAAACTGGCGACGGTGGATTACTTCCAGGGCCAGGAAGCGGATGTGGTGTTCCTGTCGATGGTGAATACCCATCGTGATGGTTTTATGGATTCGCCCAACCGTCTTAACGTTTCCATTACCCGTGCCCGCTATCAATTGGTGATTTTGGGTCATTACGGCTATTTCAGTGGCGAAGATAAGGTCAAGGATCGGTCGAAAAAAGCTTCGAATACTCTCGAACTAAAAGCGCTCGCGAAATCATGCGAGTCAATACCATCGAAAATTGCAAATCAGTCGCACCACAATGCAGTCAAGAAAGGGAAGTCTCGATCATGAGTAATCGTCAAAAACGCCAGATGAAGTCCTTTTCAGATTTGAAAGGGAGCTTCGAAACACAGGGGCCGGTAGATGAAGCTTGCAAGCATTCCACACTAGTCAAAGAAAATGATAACAAAACAGGCTCACTGGCCTTAACACTGGCCAGAACCGTTCAGCTGAAACGTTATCCCGTGATTGCCAAGGTCATGTTTTTGCGGGAGAGACCCGATTTGGTCTCCTTGCTAAAGGGCGTGCAAAACAAGCCTGCTGATATGCCGCCTCGACTGACCGCATATCTCAAGCGGGAAGCACTGTGGGATGAATCAGGCATTACAGATAAGGGTCAGCAAGTCATCGATAGCGGCTTGTTCGAAGCCAAAGAGCGCGGTCTTTACCATATCTGGTACACGGATAATGATCCGCTATTGGGAACTCGCCCAGTCATGATGCAGCTGGATACGGCGTTCTTTGACCCCAATATGCAAAGCTGGAAAAAAGGGCCAGATGCAGCCCGGTCTGAATTCCAGGTAAAGCAACCGTTTCAGCTAAACGTCTTTGAAGGGTCCTTCGCCGATCGTAACAAGTCTGAATTGAAGAATATCACCCTGCAGCTGGCATCGCTCGAACCCGAAGTGATTTGCTCACCCGAGAAATCAGCAGAGATTCAGCTTGAATGGACACTGGGTTTTTCAGCATCGCAGCTTAGCCTGCAAGGCCAGCTGGATATGCTGAACTTTCAAACTCAGGGTGGCCAGAACAAAGCCAGTTCACGTCCAGAAACCCTGGACCTCTCCATTGATGATTTTGGTTATCGCCTGAACGATGTAATGGTCTCTATAGCCGAAGAACTCGACGGTCATTGGCTGCCCGAAGAGCGGCGTGTGGAGACTCAATTGGAACAGATTCAGCGTTATCCATCAGCGGTGCAGAAATTCCAGATCGACAGTTTTAATCGCTCGGGGCTGACAACAGCTATGGGTGAATTTCATTCTGTTCTGGCCCGTCACATTCCTGTTCAGCCCGCTGGCCAGGCTGACGCAGAGAAATGGCAGCACTTCTGGCTGGAAGACTTCTACAGCCGAAAATACCAGTCATCGACAGAGGCGCGTAAACAACAGTCGGAATGGCTGGATCATATCGCCTTGAATGACTTCGAGTTACCACTTAAAGAACAACACTCTCTGTTGTCTGAGCTATCTCGTGAAAGCCATCCACAGGCCTATTGGCATATTGCGGCGATGGCAGACCTTACCCCGACCAGAAGCCGAAAGCTGCGCATGCCGATCAGTCTGGTAAATGGTGACCCACTTGATCTTGGTGCGTTGCTGGAACAGCTGACGGGCGGCGAATACATTGAACACATCATCTATTCAGATCGTTACGTTCATACCCCACGTCAGAGCCGCAACCTGAACCATGTGGCTTCTTGCCTTGCCGATGCTGAAGGCTTGCTGTTGACGCTGGATAAGCAGCATGGAAAAGAAGCCGAACTGCCAGACAACTGGTCGCGGGAAATCCTGCAAAAGCAAAATGATAACCACGGTCGCTACTGGATTCTGATAGGTTCTCAGCACATCTGGTGCTGGGAGTGCACCAGTGGACTGGATTTTATTCGTGAGAATGGTGGGCAATTCATTGTTGATGGCTCACCCACTTTCACGCCTAAAGAGGTGACAGAGCTACCTCAGTACTTGCAAAACCAGATCAAAAACACCGAAGCGGAGGTTTTCTGATGACACGGATCGTACCTCGCCAGGAGCAATTTCGAATTGATTACCAGAATGAGTATTTACCGCCTTTATTCAGCAAACAGGCGTCTGATGCAGACTTCAGCAGAGACCTACCTCAGCCTGATACTGACTTTCTGACAAATGTTGTCTCCATGTCGCGTCTGACCTTGCTGATTGCCTGTGAGCAACTAAGAGAAGACTCACTGATTCAAGCCATTAAAGAACAGGCCGAGCAAGGTATTCGTATTTATCTGCTGCTGGGCGACAAAAACGCCAACAAGGCGGCAATTGATACCCTGTCTGGTCGTTGTCTGATTCGTACCGGCGTGAGCCAGCAAGGTGCTTTGGTACTGGTGGATCACACCACCACGCAGGCACAAGGGCTGTTGTTGATGTCGGGTCAGCCTCTGTTATCTGCAGATCAAGCTGCCTGGGGAATCCAGCTGGAGCCGCAGCAGATCGATGGCATTTTCCGAAGCTTCTGCAAACTGTTCTGGGAGCAGAGCAATGAGGAATACCTGCAGCAGAACCAGCAGCAATCCAGCGTGCAACATCCGGATGGCACGGTCGTTACCAACCACTCCCATCAGTTATGCGGCACCTTGAACGATTGCCTGAGCGATACCCTGAACCAATTACAAGGCGCCACTCATTCCGGGTTTAATGCTTTTGGTGATGGCTGGCGTTTGCTGCTGGGCGTGCGGTCAAGCGAAGTGGCAGGACAGGCTCGTGCTGGCGTAGCGCTTACTGATAACCGGATTCCCTCGCTGTTGTTGTCGAGAAATGGCAACTGGTTGCTTCCGGATAAAACGGATTTTGCTGCTGCCAACTGGTGCTTAAAGCTATCTGCACAGCAAAGCCAGAAACTTGAGCAGGCCTACGACGAGGCCTTTGAAGAGGCCGCCTGGCAGTATCAATCGGAAACAGCGATAGGCGAATGCGATTATCAACAACGACTCCGTTTCGCCGACCAACCGGGTCTGGAATATGTGGTTGAGGACGTTCGTGAAATCGAACTTGAGGATGTCAGCAGCCAGAATATCGACAGCTTCCTGAATGATGATGCCGAACAGCTGGCATCCGGGGTGACGGCCTGGCAACGCAGCCAGCTGGCCCACTTGATTAATTATGATGTGGTTGTACACCCGCCTTACTGCCCTGAGTCTGCAAAGTCGGATGCCTTATATCAGGCCTGGAAAAATTCAGAACAAGATTGGCAGCAACGCCTTGAAGTGCTCACTAATGCCCAGTCCAAAATCGACCAGCAGCAAGCTGGTATCGCTGACAAACTAAAAGGCTTTATCAAGGGGTTCTTACTTGGGCAGGGACAGTCGGTAAAATCCCTGAATCTGGAAATCGATACCCTCAAAACCTGGTCAGTCACCAAGGCTACACCGGCAGAGCGAGAGCAGCATCGCCAGCAATTGGAGTCCTTGCAGGATAAGATTCGCAAGCGTGGTGCCGACACCGAGCAGAAGCTGGATGAGGCGCAACAGAATCAGCATTGGGAGCAACGACGTGACGCATTGATAGCGGATCAGTCGAAGGCGAACGGGCTGTTGAAACAGAAGTTGTCTGTGCTTGAGCAACTGGAAAAGAATAAGACCGAGGCCGCTACGAAGGTTGAGCAAAGTTTCAGAACTGGCTGGATCTCGGCTGCCGAAAAGCTGACAGATCAGCAGTTGAATGACACTGAAATCAACGACATCAAGCCTGAACAGTTTCTTGCAGAAGCTTTGCCCGAGATTCCTCTGGCGGCACCAAAAGACGCTGATGAGCCAGAAAAGCAGGCTCGACAGCAAGCTATTCAACAAGCTAAATCCAGACGTGAAGAATTAACACAACAGGCTCGACAGGGTTGTATAAAAGCCAAACGAGAAGCACTGCAATCCATGGATGTGAGCCCGGCCAACAACTGGAAAACAGCCATTAAGGAAAAGGTCTGGAAAAAACATTACAACGATTTTGAACGTTGCCTGGCTGATCATGAACAAGGTCTGAAGAAAATCGAGCGTGATATTCAGGAGGCGCAAAAAGCACTGGATAACAGCAGATCTGAACAGAAACAAGCAGAAACAGCACTGAATGAGCACGGCTCATCGTTTGTGTATCAGCCGAAACAAAAATCCGATGCCTTTGCCAAACAGCTCGGTTTGAAAGGCAATGAAGCTGTTGAGAACCAATTCCAATGGCCAGCAGAAGAGCTGCCTGCAGAGGGAACGAAGCTGCGTCACCATCAGCAGAACCGTTATCTGGTGATATTCGATGAGGATCAGATTGATCAGGCCAAACGGGATGCTGAACGTTTGAGCGCAACAATCGTATGCGAAAAGGAGTCAGCCAATGCCTGAACAGAAGATTACCCTGACCATTGACGACGATGGCGCCATTACCGCTAAGACCAGTGGTTTCAAAGGCGAAAGCTGTCTGGAGGCTCTGGATGAGCTGTTGAATCTGGAAGGTGTCGTCAGCAATGTAAAAAAGACCGATGAATATCATCAGCAGCAAACCCAGCAGACTAATCGAGTGCAGTCACTCAAGGGGAAATCCTGATGAGTGCTGTAATCAAAACCGTTACGCCTTTCGTAATTGAAGAAGTGCTGATTGAGGCATTGCTGGTTGTTGGGGCTGAGCCAGTGAAAATCACCCCATCGAACCTGCAAACCGTTAGTCATCGTGGAGGCTTGGTCGTTGGCGATATTCTCACCAATCGGTCGGACTTCTACGGCCCACAACATTTTCGCCAGAATGGGGATCACTGGATTTTGCGTCACGATTCCAGTGAAATGAATGGCCGGGTTAGTAGCATGCTGACTGGAAAGCATTACTCAAAGGTTGGTCGCTTTCTTGAAGAGGTAGGGTCTGCTTACGAATCGACTTATGCAAAGCACCTGGAAAAACTGGCCGAACAGGAACGCATCCGCCTTGAAGAAGAGCGTAAAGCCCGTGTTGAAGCCACGCGTCAGCAAGCCATTGCCAAAGCTAAATCCCAGGGCTATTCGGTTAAGGAAACCACAAACAGCAAAGGCCAGATTCAACTTGTTCTTACCAGGATGGTGTAGTCACCTTGGCCAAAGACTACGGAAAATATTTCAATATTGCCCACATCGAACCGGAGAGTCATATCTATGGCCCTGGCAAACGCTTTGTCATCTGGTTGCAGGGATGTTCTCTGGCTTGCGATGGCTGTTGGAACAAGGAAATGTGGTCGTTCAGGGAGCGGCGGTTAATCCAACGTGAGGAACTGCTAAAAGCTATTGCTTCAGCACAGGATATTCGTGGAATTACAGTCCTTGGCGGTGAACCATTGGAGCAATGGGCCAATTTAAAGTGGCTGTTGGATTCGCTGAGGGCGGATACGGCATTGACGATATTTCTTTACAGTGGCTACGAGGAAGAAGAGCTCAGACAAGCTGGTCATTGGACATGGCTGAATCAGACGGCCGATATACTGGTGCTTGGCCGTTACATTCAGGGCCTTCGTGACACTAGTCATCAATGGAAAGGCTCTGGAAATCAAAGGGTCATTCATCCCATTGGTAGTCGGGAAAAGATTGGCCCAACCAACTGCAATGAAGCTGAAATCGTCATCGGCAATGATGGACAGATGACGATTTTAGGGTATCCGGATGCGGAGTTGATCACTGCACTGCAACTGGAAAAATAAACCCCATCATTCGATATTCTGCACCTGCTCAAAGAATAATAAATTAAAATCCTTTAAAAACAGATGTTTACATTATTTTTGCATCGATATTCGACCAGCACTACCCATTTTACTACCCATGGATAGAAACTTTATCTCTGATTGGCCCAATCGGTTACTACCCACGATTATAAACTGGGATAAGTGGGAAACTGGGAATTTCTGATCCTTTTCCGATTTACCAACACCTTGTCTCAACCGAAAAAACCTGCTGGCAAGTCTAGCAAGATCGGCACTCCCGATGCACCACTGCTGATACATCGAAGTTTGTACTGAAAGTACAAACCATTGATTATATTGAATATTTTTTGATTTTCCTCTTGCGTATTTGAAACTTCGTGCAAGTATTTTAGAAAACGCAGGAGTT
>NZ_DJIO01000107.1:0-340 GCF_002433655.1 Thalassolituus sp. UBA6592
GGAGAGACTCGAACTCTCACGGGCGTGAGCCCACTGCGACCTGAACACAGCGTGTATACCAATTTCACCACTTCGGCATTTCAAATTTTCAATGTACTTTGTTAAGTACAGCACCATCACTCAGAACAGAATGATGGTGCCCAGGGAGAGACTCGAACTCTCACGGGCGTGAGCCCACTGCGACCTGAACACAGCGTGTATACCAATTTCACCACCTGGGCATTGAGGCGCGGCATGTTACCACTTCGCACTTCAGACTGACAGCTCTTTTTTTGCTTGGTACCAGAGGCCGGACTCGAACCGGCACACCCGCAAAGGCGGGGGATTTTGAATCCCCTGC
>NZ_DJIO01000107.1:644-7982 GCF_002433655.1 Thalassolituus sp. UBA6592
GGCGGGGGATTTTGAATCCCCTGCGTCTACCAATTTCGCCACTCTGGCGCATCAGTAGCTCGTCAGTGGCGCGCATATTACCCTGATAATTTTTTGTGTCAACACTTTTTTCTAATGATTTCCTTAACTTAGGGAAGCATCTCCGGTAATCTTGCAGCCCTGTTAAACAACCACTGACTTCTGCTCATGCAGATGGGGTGGACTTCCCATCATAGGGTAAAAATGAAAACCAAAGACTTTGACTTTGACCTGCCGGATGAGCTGATTGCGCGCTATCCGATGGCCGAACGCAGCAGCTCGCGCCTGCTGGTTCTGAACGGCGAAACAGGTAATACTGCGCATCATATCTTCCGCGATCTGCTGAATATGGTGGAACCTGGCGATCTGATGGTGTTCAACAACACCCGTGTGATCCCGGCCCGTCTGTTTGGTGAGAAAGCCTCCGGCGGCAAACTGGAAGCTCTTATAGAAAGAGTAACCGGCGAGCACACGGCTCTGGCGCATCTGCGTTCTTCCCGTTCCCCCAAGCCCGGCAGCATGATCAGCCTCGGCGGAACCGAGGTGGAAGTGACCGGACGTCAGGGCGCCTTATTTGAACTGAAGTTTCTTGATGAACGTCCGCTGCTGAGCATCCTTGAAGACGTTGGCCATATGCCTCTGCCGCCTTATATGGAGCGGGACGATGCAGAAGAAGACCGTGAACGCTATCAGACTGTGTACGCGGAAAAGCCCGGAGCGGTGGCTGCACCGACCGCCGGTCTGCATTTTGACGAGCCATTGTTGGCAGCCTTGAAAGAAAAGGGTGTTAACTTCGCTTACGTCACCCTGCATGTAGGTGCCGGTACCTTTCAGCCGGTAAAAGTCGACAGCATCGAAGAACACGAAATGCATGCGGAATACATTGAGGTTCCGCCGGATGTTGTTGAGGCTGTTAAAGCAACCCGTGCTGCGGGTAAGCGCGTTATTGCGGTGGGCACTACGTCGGTACGCAGCCTGGAGAGCGCCAGTACCTCCGGTGAGATCGAAACTTTCTATGGTGAGAGCCGTATCTTTATTTACCCCGGTTACCGCTTCCGCAGCGTTGATGCCATGGTGACTAATTTCCACCTGCCGGAATCTACGCTGATTATGCTGGTCTCAGCCTTCGCCGGGCGTGATCACACGCTGGCAGCCTATGCCGAAGCCGTGAAAGAAAAATACCGTTTTTACAGTTATGGGGATGCCATGTTCCTGGCCTGCCCGCAAGCGAATGCCGAGGAATCCGTATGACCCGCGAATGTTTTATGAAGTTTGAGCTGATTTCGGAAACCGAAGACAGCGGCAGCAAGGCCCGTCGTGGTCAGCTGACATTCCCCCGTGGCACCATTCAGACCCCGGCGTTTATGCCGGTGGGTACCTACGGCACGGTAAAAGGCCTGACACCCGAGCAGATTAAAGAGCTGGGTGCCGAGATTATTCTGGGTAACACCTTTCACCTGATGCTGCGTCCGGGTACTGAGATCGTCAAACTGCACGGCGATCTGCACGATTTTATCGGCTGGGATAAGCCGATTCTGACCGACTCCGGCGGCTTCCAGGTGTTCAGTCTGGGGGATATGCGCAAAATCACGGAGGAGGGCGTGTCCTTCCGATCACCGGTGAACGGTGAAAAAGTGATGATGACGCCGGAAAGCTCGATGCAGGTACAGCGCGATCTGGGCTCTGACATTGTCATGATCTTTGATGAATGCACCCCGTATCCGGCGACAGAAAAAGAAGCGGCGGATTCCATGCGCATGTCTCTGCGCTGGGCGAAGCGCTCCAAAGATGCTCACGGTGATAACCCGTCGGCTCAGTTCGGTATCATTCAGGGTGGTATGTATGAAGACCTGCGTGATGAGTCGCTGGCCGGCCTGCTCGACATCGGTTTTGACGGTTACGCCATTGGTGGTCTGAGTGTTGGCGAACCGAAAGACGAAATGATGCGCGTACTGAAGCACATTGCGCCGAGAATGCCGGAAGACAAGCCGCGCTATCTGATGGGTGTCGGCAAGCCGGAAGACCTGGTGGAAGGCGTGCGCCGCGGTGTTGATATGTTCGACTGTGTGATGCCGACCCGTAACGCCCGCAATGCGCACCTGTTCATTTCGACCGGTACGCTGAAGATTCGCAACTCGGCCAACAAGACCGATAACGGCCCGGCAGACCCGGAATGTACCTGTTACACCTGCCGTAATTTCAGCCGTGCGTATTTGCATCACTTAGATAAGTGTAAAGAAATATTGGGTGCTACTTTAAATTCGATTCATAACCTCCATTATTACCAGACCCTGATGGCCGGTTTGCGCCGTTCTCTGGAAGAGGGTACATTTGCCGGGTTTGTCGACGAGTTCTATGCCAAGCGGGGCATGAAGACTCCGCCATTAGATGACAGCCCGGCGACAGAGGAATCCGCTTCCTGAGCCAGAGAATACAGCAGCGTGCACAGCGCGCTGCATTTATAAGACTGCTAAAAGACACGAACGACGAAGGGCATGACATGCTCATGTCACAATACATTGGGAGAATCTCTTTATGAAATCTATTCTGGCCGCCCTGGCTTTAACAATGTCTGCATCTGCGATGGCTGAAGGCGGTGCTGCCCCTGAATCCATGGGGGTTATGGGCCAGCTGGTATTCCTTGGCGGCTTCCTGCTGATTTTCTACTTCCTGCTGTGGCGTCCACAGAGCAAACGTCAGAAGGAACACAAAAACCTGATCGGCGGTCTGACCAAGGGTGATGAAGTAGTTACCGCGGGCGGCATGCTGGGCAAAATCGTAAAAGTAACTGACGATTTCGTTGTGGTTGAAGTTTCTGAAGGCGTTCAGCTGCCAATCCAGAAAGTAGCAATCACCGCTGCACTGCCAAAAGGCACGATTAAAGACGTTAAAGCATAAGGCCCGCCCCGGGCTGCAGACGGCCTCTCAATACAGAGGCCGTCTTTTTTTAGAGAAAGGAAAAGGGCAGTTGTATGCTCAATAAATACCCCCTGTGGAAGAACCTGCTGATTGTTCTGGCACTGGTTTTCGCCTGCATTTACGCAGCACCAAACCTGTATCCACCTGATCCTGCTATTCAGGTAACCCCGGCCCGTTCTGGTGCCGAAATGTCAGAAGCAACACTGAAACGTGTACGCGACACTCTGACCAGCGCAAATATCGAATTTTTTGGTGAAGAAGTAACCGGCAGCACGGCGTTATTCCGTCTGACCAGCGCTGATAACCAGTTAAAAGGTAAGGACGCCATTCAGCGTGCCCTGGGTGACGAGTATATTGTGGCTCTCAACCTGGCACCGACAACGCCGGACTGGCTGCTGTCCATGGGTGCCGGCCCGATGACTCTCGGTCTCGACCTCAGTGGTGGTGTGCACTTCCTGATGGAAGTGGATATGGATGACTATCTCAAAGGCCGTATGGAAAACTACCGCGAGGAGTTCCGTAACCGCCTGCGTGAAGAAGATCTCAAGTACCGTCGCATTCAGCTGGATGGTCAGGCACTGGTGATCAGCTTTATTAACTCTGATGTGCGCGCTGAGGGGATGACGTTTGTTGGCCGTAACTACCCTGAATTCCTGATGGATTCTGAAGACGGTGAATACGCTGACCTGCGTCTGAGCATTAAAGAAACCAAAGTTAAAGAATTCGAAGACTACGCCATTAAACAGAACCTCACGACCCTGCGTAACCGGGTGAATGAGCTGGGTGTAGCCGAGCCTCTGGTGCAACGTCAGGGCCGTAACCGTATTGTGGTTGAACTGCCAGGTGTACAGGACACAGCTGAAGCCAAGAAAATTCTGGGTAAAGCCGCTAACCTCGAATTCCGTCTCGAAGCCGAGCCGGGCACCAGTCGCTTCCTGACCGACGAATACGGTTTCCGTAATGACGAATACCGTACCGCGCAACTGCAGAAGAAAGTCATCACCACCGGCGACAGCGTAACCAATGCACAGCCGTCGTTTGATGAAAACGGTTTCCCACAGGTGAATATCGATCTGGATTCCAAAGGTGGCGCCATGATGACGCAGGTTACCCGCAAAGCAGTGGGTAAGCGCATGGCGGTTCTGTTTGTTGAGCGTAAGCCAAAAACAACCTATGAAATGGTTGATGGTAAAGAAACGCCGAAAACTATTCAGGTCGTGGAAAAATCCATTATTTCTCTGGCGACCATTCAAAGCACACTGGGTAACAGCTTCCGTATTACTGGTCTGCAGTCTGCTGAAGCGTCCGAACTGGCTCTGCTGCTGCGTGCCGGTGCTCTGGCTGCACCAATGTACTTTGTTGAAGAGCGTACCGTTGGCCCAAGCCTGGGTAAGGAAAATATCGAACAGGGTATGAACTCTGTGATTCTTGGTCTGGCGCTGGTGCTGTTACTGATGGCCATTTACTACCGCGTATTCGGTATGGTGGCTAACTTTGCACTGCTGGTGAACATCGTGATCCTGATTGCTCTGATGTCCATGATTGGGGCGACCCTGACCCTGCCGGGTATTGCCGGTATCGTGTTGACGGTGGGTATGGCGGTGGATGCCAACGTACTGATCTTTGCCCGCATCCGCGAAGAGCTGAAAGCCGGACGATCGCCACAGCAGGCCATTCATGAAGGTTATAACCGCGCGTTCATTACCATTTTTGACGCCAACCTGACGACTCTGATCGTGGCTGTGATTCTGTTTGCCGTCGGCACAGGTCCGGTGAAAGGTTTCGCGGTCACGCTGTCATTCGGGATTATCACCTCCATGTTCACGGCCATTGTGCTGACCCGCGCCATTATCAATCTGATCTATGGTGGCCGTCGTCTTGAGTCACTGTCTATCGGAGGAAAAGTATGAAAACTCCGGAAATTAATTTTATGAGCATGCGCGGTGCTGCCACCGCGCTGTCAGTCATCATGATTGTGGTGGCCATTGCTGCCATCGCCATGCGTGGTCTGAATCTGGGTCTGGATTTTACCGGTGGTACGCTGCTGGAAGTTCAGTATGAAACCCCTGTGGCACTGGACAGCGTGTCGACTGTGTTGACCGACGCTGGTTACCGCGACGTTACCGTACAGAATTTCGGCTCCGAAACCGATGTGCTGGTACGTATGTCAGAAGCCTTCCGCGACAACCTGGGTAACGAAGTTCTGGGTATTCTGCAGGAACACACCACGGGTAACCATCTGACACTGCTGCGCAGTGAATTTGTGGGCGCTCAGGTGGGTGAAGAGTTGCGTGACGAGGGTGGTCTGGCATTGCTGCTGGCCCTCGCAATCGTGATGATTTACGTTGCTGTGCGCTTCCAGTTCAAATTCTCTGTGGGTGCCGTTGCTGCTCTGTTCCACGACGTAATCATCATTATTGGTCTGTTTGCTCTGTTCCAGTGGGAGTTTGACCTGACCGTGATGGCTGCACTGCTGGCTGTGATCGGTTACTCGCTGAACGATACTATTGTGGTATCGGACCATATCCGTGAGAACTTCCGCGTACTGCGTAAAGGTGATTCAGCAGAAATCATCAACTACTCCATCAATCAGACTCTGGGTCGTACTATTATGACCTCTCTGACCACGGCTCTTGTGCTGCTGGCTCTGATGGTTGTGGGTGGCGACATTATTCATAACTTCTCCGTCGCGCTGATGATTGGTGTGGTTGTGGGTACGTATTCTTCTATTTTCGTAGCGTCCAGTATTCTGATGACGATGAACATCAGTCGTGAAGACCTGATGCCGCCGGAAGTTGAAGAGGTCGATGACCGTCCATAATAATGGGCGATCGTCTGCTGTTTATTTAAAAACGCATCATCCGATGCGTTTTTTTATCGCTGCTGAAAGTCTGCTCAGGCTGATAACAGCGATGCATTTATGGATACAGGAAAGCTATGCTCAGTTATCGTCACGCATTTCATGCCGGTAATTTCGCCGATGTGCTGAAACATCTGGTACAGGTCGAAATCCTTAATTATCTGAAGCAGAAAGATAAGCCATTTGCTTACATTGATACTCATGCCGGTGCTGGTATTTACTCACTGAGCAGCGAAGAAGCGGGCAAGAATGAGGAGTTCCGTACCGGGATTTCCATTTTAAAAGGCAAGCCGCTGGCAGGAACGGAAGATTACCTTGAGGTGGTCGCAGGCTGTAAGCCCGAATGGGATAAAAGCGCTGTGCCGGCTGCTGGTCTGTACCCGGGGTCGCCGCGTATTGCACAGCAGATGTTAAGAGCACAGGATTCTGCTCACCTGTTTGAACTGCATCCACAGGACTTCCGCCGGCTGGATGCTATGGTCGCACGGGATCGCCGCATGCACGCCCATAACAGTGATGGCTTTTCCGGATTACTCGGACTTCTGCCGGTGGCTGAACGCCGCGCTTTGGTTCTGATCGATCCGCCTTACGAAGTGAAAAGCGATTACGACACGCTGGTTGAGACCGTTAAAAAAGCGCACCGTAAATTTGCCACGGGCGTGTATGCGCTCTGGTATCCGGTGGTGGACCGTCAGCGCATTGATAAAATGGAAAAAGCTCTCATAAACAGCGGCATTCCGCGTATCCAGTTATTTGAGCTGGGCGTGGGAGAAGACACCGAAGGCCGCGGCATGACATCGTCGGGTATGATCGTGATTAATCCTCCGTTTACCCTTATGGGCAATATGCAAAAGCTGCTGCCACAGCTGACGCAGCGTCTTGCCGGCGATAATGGCGTCTGGCGCTGTGAAGAGCTGGTGGGGGAGTAATTCTTCAGGCGCTGGTCCAAAAAAAGACAAAGATAAAAAGGCCCAAAATTAAAAGGCCAAAGATAAAAAAGCAGTATGGAACTGATATTCCATGCTGCTTTTTTAGTGGCTGTAAAATGCTCTGCTTATCTGCCGGTTATAAGGCCAGCAGGTCAACTGGCATTCTGTAAACTTCAGTCGTTGCTGTCCACTGAATACTCGGGTTCGTTTTCAGCGATACTGACGTCTTTACCCTGAAACACAACCGGTCGCTGATACGATTTCTGCAGAAGCGATTGGTACTTTGCTTCGATCAGGTGACGCTTTACTTTTAACGTCGGTGTCAGCAGTCCGTTATCTGTGGTCCAGCTGTCCTGCACCACAATCAGGTGATCAAGCACCGCGTGGCTTTCCAGCCGCTGGTTGACCTGTTTCAGCGTCCGTTCCAGGCTGGTGTTAATGTGCGAAGCGTTATGCACTTTGGCTTCCGGTGTCAGCACCAGCAGTGCCACGGGTTGCTTCAGATTGCTGCCGGTGACGCAGATCTGTTCGATGAGTGGATTTTCCATCAGCAGGGCTTCGATCGGCACCGGCGTGACGTATTTGCCTTTCGCGGTTTTAAAGATGTCTTTT
>NZ_DJIO01000107.1:8291-14638 GCF_002433655.1 Thalassolituus sp. UBA6592
AAAGATGTCTTTTAAACGACCAGTGATGCGCACGTAACCATCGCTGTCGATTTCGCCTTTATCACCGGTTTTCAGCCAGCCATCGTCGGTAAACGCTTCCGCTGTTTTTTCTGGTTCCAGATAATATTCAGTCATAACGCATGGGCCTTTGAGCTGAATTTCACCTTCGTCAGAAATACGCAGGTTAACGCCCTCGTAAGGGCGGCCGATGCAGCCTACCTTGTCACTGCGAAACGGAAAGGAAAGGGTGCCTAAACCATTGTTTTCAGACATGCCCCAGCCTTCGCTGATATTAATGCCGATTTTCTGATACCAGTGCAGAGTGGCAGGGGAAATCGGTGCAGAACCTGAGCCGAAAATGCGCACATTTTCAAAGCCGAGTTGTTTGCGGATTTTCTTCGCCACAATATTTTTCAGGATCGGAATGCTTAATAAGCGATTCAGTTTGTGTGGCGGAATTTTTGCCAGTACGCCCATCTGGAAACGGGTCCATAAACGCGGTACTGAAATAAACAGGGTGGGGGCAACCGCCTTAAGGTCATCAACAAAGGTATCCAGGGATTCAACAAAAGACACGTTGCAGCCGATGTATAAACTGGCACCTTCCACATAAACCCGCTCGGTGATATGTGCCAGCGGCAGATAGCTCAGCAGTTTATCGTCAGCGGTGGCATCCAGTGATGCGGCCAGTGTCTGGCAGCTCCAGCCGTAGGATTCAAAGGTATTAATTACCCCTTTTGGATTACCGGTACTGCCGGAGGTGTAAATGATGCTCATCACCTCTTTTTTATCGGGTACCGGTGAGCTGCCCATGGGCTGTTGCTGTAACAATTCATGCCAGCGGTAGCGGGCCGGAATATCGCCGTAGGGGAAAGCAAAGCGAACCACGTCATCGGCAATGGCAGCACACTGATTCTGGGTGTCATCCAGCTTGCCGATAAAAATGGCTTTGCAATTGCTGTGATTAAGGATGTAGCGGATGGTTTCCTGACCGGCGGTGGCATAAATAGGAACTGAAACATGTCCAGCCATCATGATGGCCAGGTCAGCGATAAACCATTCCGCACAGTTCTTGGAAAATATTGCGATATGACTGCCTTGCTCATAATTCTGAGCAATCAGTGCGCTGGCAATGCGGCGTACCTGATCGGCAGTCTGCTTCCAGGTCAGTTCATGAAAAACACCATCAATGGGTTGCCGGAGGAAGACCGTGTTGGGTTTTCGTGCTTCCCAGTGGTACAGCATTTCGAGCGGGGTTTTAACGTCCATGAGAGAATCCTTGTTATTGTTATTCTCTCCACACTAAACGCTAATCTGTTGCCTTTCTGTTAAAAATCGTAAATGACTGAACCAGTGATCAATGAACAGAAAAGCACCAGAAGCGGTCAAAGAGCCGCGTGCTCGGTAATCAGTTTGACGGCTTTGTGGCTGATCTTACGTTCGGCAGACACGGCATAAAACTCCTGCACCAGTTCATCAACTTCACCAACACAGGTGACGTCATACTTGGCGCAGATTTCCTCGCGAATGGCCGATGGCGCAAAGAAAAATCCATGACCTTCTCCGCCAAATGCCTGTAACAGGGCAGAATCGTCGAACTCTCCGCTGATGCGCATGCTGATATCCATGCGGTCGAGCCAGCTCAGCAGCTCGGTGCGCAGACCGGATGCGGTATCCGTCGGCAGCAGCAGGGGTGCATCACGCAGGCATTGTGGAAAATCAGGACTGAATTGCTGCACTAATGCTGGCGCTGCAAAACAGGCCATGGTGCTGCGCCCCAACGGGTGACTGAAGCAACGCACGTTCATACCGCTGGGGATAGGGCTGTCCGCCAGTACCAGATCCAGCCGGTGCACCGCCAGCTCGCCCAGCAATACTGACATCTGCTCTTCGTGGCAGATGATGCGCATAAAGCCTGACCCTGACAGCGCCGGTGCCAGTAAGCGATGGGCAATGGATTTGGGCAGGGCATCAACAATGCCGACACGGAACTCCAGGGGCCGTTCCGTCGTCTCCTGTAGCATGACTTCCTGCAGTTCATCGCCTAAGCGAAACATTTCGCGGGTATAGTCCAGCGCGACCCGGCCGGCATCGGTCAGCTCCAGGCCGCGACCGGCCTTGGCGAACAGCTGGTTGCCCAGTTCATCTTCGAGCAGGCGCAGCTGACCGCTGATGGTCTGTGGGGTAACGTTTAATCGCCGGGCGGCCGCCAGTACGCTGCCTTCCTCGGCAACACAATGGAAGTACTGCAGGTGTTTGTAATTGAGACGTTTCATGACACTTTATGACAAATCGGTAAAATCGAACTATTGGCAAAAGATAATTCGAATATTATTTTGTATTGCAGGCTTCTACAATGTTCTTAACTATCTGACAGGAGTTGAAAATGAGTCGTCCTGATTATCTGAACATGAAATCTGAATCGCAGTCCGAACCTGTGGTGATGGAGGCCGGCCGTCAGGGAAATACCTACGAAGTCGCCGCCGACAGCAGCAAAGTTCTGCGTAACACCTACATGCTGTTGTCCATGACACTGTTGTTCAGTGCCGTGACCGCTGGTATCGCCATGGCGATCAACATGCCGCCACTGGGCATTATTATTACTATGGTGGGTTACTTTGGCCTGCTGTTCCTGACTGAGAAAACCAAAAACTCAGCCATGGGTATCGTATCTGTCTTTGCTCTGACCGGCTTTATGGGTCTGACACTGGGTCCGATTCTGTCTTACTACGTGAGCCTGCCGGGCGGCACGCAAACCGTTCTGACTGCGCTGGGTGGTACTGGTCTGATCTTCTTCGCCATGTCCGGCTGGGTGCTGTCTACCGGTAAAGAACTGAGCGGCTGGGGTAAATCCCTGATGATCGGTCTGATCGTCGCGTTCGTACTGAGCATTGCCAACATCTTCTTGGGACTGCCGGTTCTGTCTCTGGCGGTTTCCGGTCTGTTCATTATTCTGTCCAGTGCGCTGATTGCGTACCAGACAAGTGCGATTATCCACGGCGGTGAAACCAACTACATTTCTGCCACTGTGACGCTGTTTGTATCCATCTATAACATCTTCCTGAGTCTGCTGCAGATTCTGGGTGTGATGGGTTCAGACGACTAAGACTTGCTCCCGCCATTGGTCGTGGCGGGATTGAGGTATTTCTCTGTGCTCGAGAAGTTGGCCGCATCCCCAAAAGGGATGCGGTTTTTTTTGCGTCCGCTGTTTTCAATATCCTGGCCGTTGTTCTCCCTCTGATCGGCTAGACTCAGTGCAGGAGGATGATTTATGACGACCCGTTCCTGTCTGTTGCTGCTGCCATGCCTGTTAGTGGTCTTACCGGTACAGGCGCTCGATCCTTGCCGGGATCAGGCGGCCAAAGACGCCAGTGATCAGAAAGCCCTGAGCTTCTTTGGTAAACAGGGGGAGATTTTTCATCCCGCCAAAGTGCTTAAGCTGCACAGCCCAACCCGCGTAAAAGAAGTCGCCAGCTACGTTAAGTTTGGCGAAAAACGTTACAGCATCTTCAACGTTGTCACACCTGACTGCCGCGCAATCTTCCGTAAACGTACCCGTCAGGGTGACTGACGCTGGACTCTTCCGTCTGACCGTTATAAGTTATGCAAAACCTATACGAAAAGTATTTTTGTTGTATAGGGTGGTTTGTTGCACTGATGTGTATGACACACAGGTATCTGAGCCGGGGCGGAGGCTGCTATGACGATTTCTACGGATGCACTGCGTAAACTGAATCACATAGACAAGATCATCATTCACTCACTGGATATGAGTCTGTATCAGGCTGCCGCGCTGGTGGATGGTCAGGAACAGATGGTGACGGATAAGAAGGGCAAGCTGTTACGGTCTTTCAGTCTGCTGGAAATGAAGGCTCAGTTTGAGGGCCTGTCGGTGCAGAGTCTGGTACTGCGTCATGAAAGCGCTTACGACGAGATGGTCAATCAACCTGGGCGGAGCGTAGAAAACCGGCTGGAGGTTCCACTCAGCCACGTATCGCCGGATAACATTCCGCTGACGCGTCACTGAGGTTTGGCTGGGCTGGTGGTAGTGGGCCCGGTGGTAGAAGGGCTAGTGGCAGAGGGCTGGCGGGGCTGTTTAAACGCCAGCTGAAATGTCAGGTGGCCGCTGCTGCAGGATGTTTCGGCGCGGTCCACATCAAAGCCACACAGATCGCTGAACACGCCAGCTGTGCGGCGATAATGGCGCTGATGCTTGCCGGTAACAGCGTGGATGCGGCCGAGATAAGGCCGGCGATCGAGAACTGACTGGCCCCCATCAAAGCCGCTGCGGTTCCGCCGTGACGCGGAAAATACTCCATATAACAGGCCTGAGTATTAGGCGAGACGGCCCCCAGCATACCTATCGACAAAATCAGTGCCGGTACAAACAGCATCAGGCCGGCGCCGGCCAGTGAAATGGTCAGCAGCAGAATCAGAGCGAAGAACTGCAAGGTCAGTGCCCAGCGCAGTACCTGAACCGGTAAAAAACGTTTAAGCATCTGTCGGTTGGTCAGGTTCATGGCCATCATCATAATGACGTTGGCACCAAACAGCAGAGCGAAAACGGTGGGCGTCACGCCAAAATGTTCCTGATAGATAAACGATGCATGGGTAATGAACAGCAGCATCACAGAAAAGCCCATGGCGCCGGCCAGAATAAAGCGCATAGCCCCGCGGGTTTCGAGTACTGCTTTGTAACGTCCAAGGGCGCTGATATGAGCCTCATGCTGAGGTCGCTGATAATCGCTGAAAACGACCATGCGCAGCAGCAGAATAACGAGGAAGGAATAGCCGCACAAAAAGGCAAAAATACCTCCCCAGCCGGTATAAGTAAGTAACAGGCTGCCAACGCTGGGAGCCACTGCCGGAGCGACCACCATCATCAGGCCGATCAGGCTGAAGAAGCGTGCAGCTTCCTGACCAGACAGGCGATCACGCACCAGCGCCGGCACACAGACCATGGCCCAGCCACCGCCAAAGGCCTGTACAACACGCAATGCAATCACTTCCGTCAGCGAGCTGGCCATCCAGATCAGCAGGCTGGAAAGTGAAAAGATCGCCATGCCGGCCAGCATAATGCGGTCACGACCAAAGCGGTCCGACAGTGGGCCTCCGAACAGCTGGCCAAAGGCCATCACAAACACGTACAGGGAAATGGTCAGAGATACTTCGTGCACGCTGACGCCAAGATCCGCTGCCATGGCAGGGAAGGCCGGCAGATAGGTATCCAGAGCCAGAGGCCCCAATGCCATAGCCATGGCCAGAATCAGGGCCATGGCCGGGTGTGAATGATCTTTTGGTGACCTTGTGTGTGACGCTGTGCTGCTCAATGAATTCTTTCCGTTTATCCGTGTTTGTCTGTGTTTGTCTGCGTTTGTCTGTGTAGTAGCTGTCTGCAAAAATCAGCCGCGTATTGTGCCTCAGGAGAGCATAGCAGTACCTGCTTTCTTAACCTGTATGCAACAACACAGAGTTTCATTAACTGAGTATTTTACTGGGAATTATCCCAGCGCTGATGTTTCGTATAGAATGATGGCATCACGCAGTAATGTTGCCGCAGAATTCCGGCACGTAAGTAACATTCACCAATACCAAGCCCTTACCAAAGAAAGGGTTAACGGAGTCATTATGAGCATTCATGCAACCGACGTAAAAACCATTAAAGGCGAAACCATTTCTCTGGGTGACTATCAGGGCAAAGTGCTGCTGATCGTTAACGTGGCGTCAAAGTGTGGTCTGACCCCTCAGTACGAATCTCTGGAAGCACTGTACAAAGAAAAAGCTGCCGAAGGTTTTGAAATCCTGGGTTTCCCATGCAACCAGTTCCTCGGTCAGGAACCAGGCACAGAAGAAGAGATTCAGCAGTTCTGCTCACTGACTTACGACGTAACTTTCCCGATGTTCTCTAAAATTGAAGTGAACGGTGAAGGTCGTCATCCTCTGTATCAGCAGCTGATCGCGGCAAAACCTGAGTCCATCAAAACCGAAGCTCAGGCACTGAAAGAAAAACTGGGTGCAAAAGATCTGCTGCCAGCCAATGACACTGACATTATGTGGAACTTTGAAAAATTCCTGGTAGGTAAAGACGGTGAAGTAATTGCCCGTTTTGCACCGGATATCACGGTTGCGGATGACGTGTTCAAAACTGCACTGGCAGATGCACTGAGCAAATAAGCGTATCGCATTTGCCTGTAAAAAGCCCGGTTATAACCGCAATGCTGTTCACTTAAGCGGAGCAGCATTGCGATTCACCGGATAACGGGTTTTGCTTATCTTCACCATTCGAGGCCTGCCCGGCCTCGGGTTCTTTCTGTTCAGAAATAAATTGCATATCCCTGAGCGCAGAT
>NZ_DJIO01000157.1:0-19637 GCF_002433655.1 Thalassolituus sp. UBA6592
CGGCCAATGCCACGTTTTTCAAGCTCTTTAACCAGCGCAGCTTCGGAGAAGCGCGGTGCCGGTTTGGTGAAATGCTGTTTCGGATCCAGTTCATTCAGTGCCAGTTTTTCGCCTTCTTTGACGTCTGGCAGCAGCACGTCATCATCACCTTTGCTCATGGATGGCAGAGCTTTCAGGTGACCGTCGAAACGCATCACACGACCACGGGTACGCAGTTCAAAGTCACCGGCAGAAATAACGATACTGGTGCTGGTGAATTTTGCGTCGTTGGTCTGACAGGCAACAAAACGGCGCCAGATCAGATCGTAAAGGCGCTGGGCATCCGGCTCCATGGCGCTGAGGTCTGAGGCTTTCAGTTTTACATCAGAAGGACGGATCGCTTCGTGCGCTTCCTGTGCGCCTTCTTTGGAGCTGTAAACACGTGGTTGCTCCGGCAGATACTCTTCACCGAAATGTTTGCTGATGTAGCCGCGAACTGACTCTACTGCTTCCTGACTCAGGTTGGTGGAGTCCGTACGCATGTAGGTGATGTAACCGGCTTCGTACAGACGCTGTGCCAGGGTCATGGTTTTCTTAACACTGAAGCCCATGCGTGTGCTGGCAGCCTGCTGCAGGGTAGAGGTAATAAAAGGTGCTGCAGGGCGTGAGCTGGTTGGTTTGTCCTCACGTTTGCTGACAACAAAATCCGCAGCGCGCAGCAGATCCATGGCTTTGCTGGTCTGTTCTTCGCTGGTAGGGCGGAATTCTTCACCGTTCTGGCGGCTTACCTGAGCACGCAGGTCGGCACCCGCCGGTGTATTCAGCGCGGCAAAAGCTTCCCAGTATTCTTCCGGTACAAAGGCGCGGATTTCACGTTCGCGCTCAACGATTAAGCGCACAGCTACGGACTGAACACGACCGGCGGATAAGCCACGGGCCACTTTGCTCCACAGCAGCGGTGACACCATGAAACCAACCACACGGTCGAGGAAACGACGTGCCTGCTGGGCGTTAACGCGGTTCATGTTCAGTTCGGATGGCTGCTCAAATGCGCTCTGAATCGCTTTTTTGGTGATCTCGTTGAACACCACGCGGCGATAATCTTTTTTCTCGTTACCAATGATTTCCCGCAGGTGCCAGGCAATGGCTTCCCCTTCGCGGTCCAAATCCGTTGCGAGATAGATGTGATCAGCGTCTTTGGCTAACCGTTTGAGTTCATCGACAACTTTTTCTTTACCCGGCAGGATCTGGTAATTGGCTTTCCAGTGGTCTTCCGGGTTAACGCCCATACGTGCGATCAGCTGGTCATGAGACTTTTTCTTTTTGTAGACGGCTTTTTCTTCCGGCGACATTTTACGGGTGAGCGCTGCCTGCCTGGCGCGCTCTTTCGGGTCGCTGGTCTGACCGGATCCTGATGTCGGCAGATCACGTACGTGACCGACACTGGACTTAACAATGAAGTCTTTGCCCAGATATTTGTTGATGGTTTTCGCCTTGGCAGGCGATTCCACGATAACCAGCGATTTGCCCATAATCCTTTGATTTACCCTTGTTCTTCAGGCCTCTGATGGTTTCAGACTGCACCTGATATCGGCTGAAAATTGTTCAATATAAAGGTCGCAGCAGACGCGTGACGCTGTTGAAACTGACCACTTTTGGCAGCGTTCTGCTGTGTTTCCTGTGCCGTTTTACAGCTGGCTCAGGTCGGCTGACGCCCGCTTTCCGCAGGCGTATTACTATTCATATAACCCGTCGCCGGCTTCTCTGCAAATCCGGATTCTGTACCTTGATCCCGGAAAGGTGCTGATTTCACAACATTTTTTGCAGCGTCATCTGCCCGGTATCTGTCGGCAGAGGACACAGGGAAGGCGACACTTTAAAGGCAGACCGGGGGGGCAGGTCAAGCCCATTCATTGCGCTGCTTATGTCCGTTGCGCGGTGAATGTAACCGGCAATCTTATAAATAGTGGCTAAGCTTAAGATACTCAACCGGTGAAAATTCCGGGCACATCTTAGGAATAGCACAGATTCTGGAGTCAGCTTTTTATGTCTGCAATCGCATTGGTTATCGCCATTGCAATGCCTGTTGCTTTGCTTTTATTCGGACTGGTATACGCGGGTCGTCGCCAGCAGGCAAAGGAGCAACAGCGGGGCCAAGCAAGAAAAATCCGTCAGTCAGCAGATGACCTGCTGGAGGCGCTCGAGTTCCTGATTAAGATGGATGACTTTAAAGAAGTGCAGCATGTCGTCCTCGACCGGGTGGTCTATCTGTACGAGCTGTATCGGGAAAATCTGCCCGCCGGAGATGCGGGTGAAGAGCCGGAAATCAATGCTGACATGTACCGGCAACGCATTGAAAAGTCATCACCGGCAAGTAAGGTGTTGAAAAGCGACAGGGAAATCCATCTGGCGCGGCGCATGATAGGGCGGGTACTTAAAGCGCTGGCGGTGATGGCAAAGAAGAAAGCGATCTCAGAAACCTCAATGCTGGAATACCGTCGTTATCTGCGTCTGACTCTGCTCGAGCGGGAGGTCGATACCTTCACCGCTCAGGGCGATGTTGCCGCCGGGCGCGGTGATGTGGTGACAGCCACCAACTATTACAAAGCGGCGAAGAAGCTGTTGATCGAATTTGATATGCAGTATCCGGAAAAGAATGAGCGTATCCGTGCCTTAACGGAGAGAACAGCGTTACTCTACTCCGGCGGCAAAGCCCATGAGGATACGCTGTCGAAAGAGCTGTCGAAGGAAAATAAACCTAAGCAGGACAGCTTCGGTATCCCCTCAAATCCCACGGAAAAGCGCAAATTCTGAGTGTCCTCTGAGCGTTCCTGCTGCCGGGCCGGGAGCTTATGGATTGGCAGACGTGCGTTTTATTGCCAGAATCCGGAGCTTCGTACGCTCAGATTATCGGTTACCGGCAGCTATCGTGAAAAGCCCGTCATTCAATCCTGCTTCTATATATAACTTAATTGCGGACATATTAATTGCAGACACAGGTTCGCCGGACACTGCAGCGTTGCTGTTGCAGTCTGTTAAGGCTGCAGGTGATGGTCCTGTCGGTGATGGTTTCGGCTGTGATGTATTGCGTCTCGATCAGCTACATCCGCAGTTATCCGGCAATAAGCTGTTCAAACTCATCGGTTATCTGCAGGACTTTGCAGAACAGCACGGCGCTGAGACTCTGCTGAGCTTCGGCGGCCCCTATTCTAATCATCTTCATGCGCTGGCCGCCGCCGGCCATCTGTGTGGCATCCCAGTGATTGCCGTCGTGCGCGGTTACGAACATCTGCCCCTGACGCCGACTTTGCAAGATTGCCAGGAGCTGGGGGCCAGGCTGATATTCGCCGATAAGAAAACCTATGCGCGCCGCTACGACCCTGTCTGGCGGCAACAACTGGCAGATGAATATCGGGCGCTGGTCATTCCTGAAGGTGGCAGTGGTGAGCCCGGTGAGCGGGGCTGTGCACTGCTGGCCCCCGTCTGTGCAGGTTACGACGAAATCTGGCTGGCTTTGGGCACTGGTACCACTGCGCTGGGTATCGCCCGGGGGCTTGCTGAGCTGGGTAGTGGATTTTCAGGTCAGCTGGTTGGCGTCAATGCGGTGGCGGATCAGGGCGCACTGCAGCAGAGCTGGCAGCGACAGATGCCGGCAGGCATCCGCTGGCGCATTATTGACAATGCTCACGGCGGTGGCTTTGGTAAAACCTCGTCTGAGCTGATTGAACTGATTCGGCGCTGGGATGCCCGGAATCTGCCATTGGACCCGGTATACACAGGAAAACTGATGTGGGCGCTGGAGCGGGAAATCAGCGCAGCAGATCAGGCGGGGACAGCAGTGCCGCGACGCTTATTGATTCATTCCGGTGGTTTGCAGGGGCGGCGTGGAGCGCCGCAGCTTAGTGAGTCATAGCGGCAGCGCATTGGGTTTTAGCCGCAGTTCAGTGAGTTATAAATGCTTCAGATTTTGCCGTTATGGTTTAGCGTTCAGGTATTTGTGCGTCCCCTGAGCCGGCCAGTGATCGGGCATGATCAGCCAGCGCTGCTGTTCGGTAATGCCCCACGGGCCTTCTTCGGTCAGTACGGCACACACCGGGAAACTCACGTATTGCAGCTGCAGCCTGGCGTAGCGGATCAGTTCTTCACGGCTGACGGTGCAACTTACCAGTGCCGGGCTCATCCACTGGTCTTTGGCCAGAATACTCCAGCGGCCATCCGGGATAACGTCCGCCGAGGCGGCATGGCACCAGAATCCTCGCCAGTGGTCAGGGTTCAGTTCTGCCGGTAGCTGCATGTCTTCATTGCGGTGGGCCGGATAAAACAGACAGCCGCGCATCAGCGCCTGAGGTAAAACATCGCTCCAGCCGCTGTTCTCCAGCCGCGTCAGGGTTGCCGAGTCGCGGCTCAGATCCAGCTGGTGGTGACGGGTATGGCCAAGCTTGCTGTAGAAACGGTCACGGCTGTTGGGGCCGACCCAGTCATCACCTACCGCCAGATAAAACTTCAGCGCCAGTTCCAGGTGCCAGTTGCGCTCGCTGATGCGGGTCAGAATATCCATTTCCCCCAGCGTGATGCCGTCTCTGACCAGCTGCACATTGGCTTCGCTGCGTTCTGCGGTGAGGTCGAAATACTGTTGCCACAGCTGCTCAAATTTCAGGCCCAGGCGGTGGCTGCGGTACTCCGGGGCCGGCAGCAGGTTAATGCGCTGCTGCAGCGCCCAGTCCGGCGTTTCCGGTAACCAGGCGGGGTGGGCCGGGCTCCAGGAGCAGTCGAGCAGGGCGGGGCCAAAGAGACTCCACAGGCGGTCACGCTGATATTGTTCGGACAGCTGAAAGAAGGCGTGATCCGGCGCCGGTTGAGTTGGTAGCAAGCGTTTTTAACTCCTGTATGGTATAAACGAACCATTGAAAACACCGCTATGAAAGGTTGGTAATCCACAGCGATGGAAGAATTCCGCAACATAGGCATTATAGGCCGTCTGAACAGCAATAAAGTCATCGAGACCATTAAACGTCTTCTGCGCTATCTGCCGGAAGAAGGCTATCACGTTATTCTTGATGATCGCATCGCCGAAGTTATGCCGGGGCACGGTATGCAGGTGAGCAAGGTGAATCTGCTTGGTGAAATCTGTGATCTGGTGATCGTGGTCGGCGGCGATGGTAGTCTGCTGGGCGCCGCCCGCGCACTGGCCAAGTACAAAACACCGGTGCTGGGGATTAACCGTGGCAACCTGGGTTTCCTCACTGATATCACCCCGGACGACACCATGCTGGACGCAGTGCAGGCGGTTCTGAACGGCGAATACATCAGCGAAATGCGCTTTCTGCTCGATGCCGAGATCAAGCGAGACGGCAATCCGATTGCCAGTGCTGCAGCGCTGAATGACGTGGTTCTGCACCCGGGCAAGTCTACCCGCATGATTGCTTTCGATCTGTGGATTGAAGGTCAGTATGTGTACCGCCAGCGTTCCGATGGTCTGATCGTATCCACGCCAACAGGATCGACTGCGTATTCTCTCTCTGGCGGTGGCCCTATCATGCATCCGAAACTGGATGCGCTGGTACTGGTACCTATGTTCCCGCATACCCTGTCCAGTCGCCCGATTGTGGTGGATGGCAAAAGCGAAATTAAGATTGTGATCGACAGCGAGCAGGGCCTGTATCCGACCATCAGCTGTGATGGTCAGAATCACATCCCGTGTGCGCCCGGTGATTCGATTACCATCCGCAAGAAGGCTCATAAACTGAAGCTGATTCACCCGAAAGGTCACAATTTCTATGAAATCTGCCGGACCAAACTGGGCTGGAGTAGCAACCTGGGAGAGTGAGAAGTATGCACCAGGGTTACGATTTAATCGGCGACGTTCATGGTTGCGGCGAGACGCTGATCGAACTGCTTGAGCAGCTCGGTTACAGCAAACGCAATGGTATTTACCAGCACCCGAAACGCAAAGTGGTGTTTCTTGGGGATATTGTCGACCGCGGTCCGCATATCCGTCTGGCCTGTCATATCGTGCGCGATATGGTGGATGCCGGTCATGCCGATATCGTGATGGGCAATCATGAATACAATCTGGTTACTTATCTGAGCGAAGCGCCCCCGGGCATGCGTCAGCCGTATCTGCGTCCGCACACAGCGCGCAATAATTTTATTGTCGAGCAGAGCATTAAGCAGTTTGAAGATCACCCGCACGAATTCACCGAATTCCTCGAGTGGTTTACCGATCTGCCGCTGTGGCTGGAGTACGATCATTTCCGCGTGGTGCATGCCTGCTGGGATCAGGCGATGATTGACGAGTATCTGCAGCGTTACGGTACCAATCACATTACCCGGGCAATGCTGCCGGAATCGGTCAATATGGATACGTTCCTGTACCGCTTCCTCGATCGCATGCTGCGTGGCACGTCGCTGAAGTTACCGGATGGCCGCTCTATGACTGCCAAAGACGGTATGGTGCGCCAGTTTTTCCGTACCAAGTTCTGGGCCGAGCAGCCGGAAAAATACAGTGATGTGGTGTTCCAGCCGGATCCGCTGCCGGAAGATATTGAGCACGGTATTCTCAGTCGTGAAGAAAAAGAGCAGCTGCTGTTTTACGGACCACAGGAAAAACCGCTCTTTATTGGCCACTACTGGATGCAGGGTATTCCTGCGCCCATTGTCCCTAATATCGCCTGTCTTGATTACAGTGCGGTTAAATACGGACGTCTGGTTGCCTATCGTATGGATACCGAAAAACATCTGCAGCCCGGCAAATTTGCCTGGGTACGGGTAGAGAAGAACGAACGCTGATGACTGAACCTGTATCACCAGTACTGGTGCTGGTGGCAGAACTGCATGTGGATTTGTCACCTGTTACCAGACACCTGTGGGCTGAACGTATTGTGCACAGGGTAATCGAACAGGACGGCAAGCAGTGCCTGTTCCTCGCTGACCCGGCGGAGCTGGGTAAAGTTAAGGAATGGCTGGAACAATGGCAGGCAGGTGAACTGGAAGAGCCACTGGCGGCTAGCGGTCATGGTGGTGCGCAAAAGAAAATGCAGGAGCTGCTGCAAACACCGCTGAGCATGGTGCTGTTGCTGGTGTTTATCGCGGTGTTTGTGTGGATGCATTTCTCCGGCGACTGGCAGGGCTGGTTGTTTGCCGGTGCTGAGCTGTGGCCAGAGGACAGGTTCGATCCGGCGACCTACGCTGATATCGGACTGTGGGCTTTATGGCGTCCGACGCTGCTGCATTTTTCCTTTATGCACATCCTGTTTAATGGCCTCTGGTGGTTTATTCTGGCGCGGCCGATAGAACGCCATGATGGGGTTGTGCCATTACTGGCATTGCTGCTGATCTGTGGCCTGGTCGGTAATACCATTCAATGGTGGTACGCCGGACCGTCTTTTGGCGGTGTGTCGGGCGTCACCATGGGAATGCTGGGTTGGGTCGGTCTGCGTTTACGCAAAGTGCCGTACAATGTGCCGAAGATGCTGCTGCCGGTGATGGTCGGCTGGACCGTGATCAGTATTGCTCTGGATACCGTTATTCCTGGCATGTCAGGCACAGCACATGGCGCTCATATTGGCGGCCTGATTGCCGGTTTTATTCTTGCGGCTGTGTGGCCGTATAAACATTCAAAATGAGGATCTGAAATTATGACCCTTGATGATCTTATTCAGTCTCTGACTCCGGAGATGTATCAGAATCTGCGCACAGCAGTTGAGCTGGGCCGCTTTCCGGACGGTCGTCGTCTGGATAAAGAGCAGGTCGAAATGTGTCTGCAGGCGATTATTTATTACGAAAAAGTAAACGATCTGCCAGCGGATCAGCGTGTTGGCTACATGGAAGACAGCTGTAAATCGTCTTCACACGATCATGATGACGACGATGACGTTCAGACACTGACCCTGCAATAATTTATGACTGCTTTTACTGCTTCCGGCCATCTGCAGAAGATGGCCATTTCACCGGCGGCTGATGACCAGCCGGTGAACTACCAGCTCAGACTCGATGAGCAGACCATTCCACTGAACGAATTCCTGCAACAGCACATCAGCCTCGAATGGGCAGGTGAAATTCACTGTTGTCATTGCGGACGAAAAACCAAAAAAAGCTTTTCCCAGGGCTTCTGTTACCCCTGTTTTTCTAAGCTGGCGCAGTGTGACAGCTGCATGATGAGTCCGGAAAAATGCCACTTTGCTCAGGGAACCTGCCGTGAACCTGAGTGGGCAGAAAGTGTCTGTTTTAATGATCACATTGTGTATCTGGCGAATTCGTCGGGTCTGAAAGTCGGTATTACCCGTGCGACGCAAATGCCAACCCGTTGGCTCGATCAGGGCGCGGCGCAGGCGTTGCCCATTGCCCGGGTAAAAAACCGCCGACTGTCCGGTTTGATTGAAGACCTGCTGCGCTCGCAGGTGGCGGATAAAACCAATTGGCGTACCCTGTTAAAGCAGGACGCGGAACCGTTGGATCTGGTCGCAGAGCGCAACCGCCTGCTGGCTGAATTTGCTGCTGATATCCATCAGATTGAACAGCAGGAAGGCCCGGGATCTGTCAGTCTGTTAACCGATAGCGCGGTGGAAAACTTCCGTTATCCTGTGTTGCAGTACCCGACTAAGATCAGCAGCCATAACTTTGATAAAAATCCGTTGGTAAGCGGTCGCTTACAGGGGATTAAAGGCCAGTATCTGATACTCGATACGGGTGTGATCAACCTGAGAAAATTTACTTCGTACCATATTCATTTCAGCGTGGACTAAATTATGCGTGATGCTCAGCCAAAAGCGATTTACCTGAAGGACTACCAGGAACCGGATTACTGGATTGAAACCACTGACCTGACGTTTGAGCTGAACGAAGACAGCACGCTGGTCACCTCACTGCTGAAAATGACGCGCAACAAAAACGCCGCGGCGGATGCACCTCTGGTACTGGCCGGTCAGGAGCTGGAGCTGCTATCCGTCGCTGTGGATGGCGCTGAAGTGAATGATGCGGATTATCACACCGATGAAGAATCCCTGACCATTACCTCTGTGCCTGACGCGTTTATGCTGCAGGTACAGACACGTATTTATCCGGCCAAAAATACTGCGCTGGAAGGTCTTTACCGTTCCGGCGGTATGTACTGCACACAGTGTGAAGCGGAAGGCTTCCGTCGCATTACCTATTACCTCGACCGCCCCGATGTGATGTCGGTATTTACCACGCATATTATTGCCGACGCTGAAAAACATCCGGTGATGCTGTCCAACGGTAACCTGATTGCCGACAACACTGACAATGGCGTACGCAAAGTCAGCTGGAATGACCCGCATAAAAAACCGGCCTATCTGTTCGCGCTGGTGGCCGGTTCTCTGTTGAGCAAAGAAGATACGTTTGTGACCTGTTCCGGGCGTGAAGTAAAACTGCAGATTTTTGTTGAACCGCAGAACATTGATAAAACCGACTACGCGCTGGATGCGCTGAAACGCTCCATGCGCTGGGATGAAGAAACCTACGGCCGTGAATACGATCTGGATATTTTTATGATCGTCGCGGTGGATGATTTCAATATGGGCGCGATGGAAAATAAAGGCCTTAATGTCTTTAACTCTTCCTGCGTGCTGGCTAATCCGCAGACCGCAACCGACGCTGCTTATCAGCGCATTGAATCCATCGTGGCGCACGAATATTTCCACAACTGGTCCGGTAACCGTGTGACCTGCCGTGACTGGTTTCAGCTGAGTCTGAAAGAAGGTTTTACCGTTTTCCGTGATGCCGGTTTCTCGTCCGACATGAATTCCGCCACGGTAAAACGTATCGAAGACGCCACCATTCTGCGTACCGTGCAGTTCGCTGAAGACAGCGGCCCGATGGCGCACCCGGTACAGCCGGATTCTTTTATCGAAATTTCCAACTTCTACACAGTCACCATTTATGAAAAAGGTGCGGAAGTGGTTGGCATGATCCGAAAAATTCTGGGCGAGGAAGGTTTCCGCAAAGGATCGGATCTGTATTTTGAACGCCATGATGGTCAGGCGGTTACGATTTATGATTTTGTCGGCGCTATGGAAGATGCCAACGGCGTTGATTTAACTCAGTTCAAACTCTGGTACAAGCAGGCCGGTACTCCGGTGGTGGATGTGGCATCCGAATACGACGCTGCGGCACAGGAGCTGCGTTTAACCCTGCGTCAGAATTGTCCGGATACACCGGGCCAAACCGATAAGAAAGCTATGTGGATTCCGGTGCAGCTGGGGCTGATCGCCGCAGACGGCAGCGATATGCCAGTCAGGGTCAGTCCGGCGGATGCCTGGACCGAAGCCAGTCAGGTGCTGCATCTGACGGAAGCCGAGCAGACCTTCGTGTTCTCCGCTGTGACTGAAGAGCCGCGCTTGTCTCTGTTCCGCGATTTTTCTGCGCCAGTGAAAGTGAATTACGCCGAATCTGATGCCGATCTGTTGTTCCGCCTGAAGCATGACAGTGATGGCTTTAACCGCTGGGATGCCGGTCAGCGTCTGATGCTGAACTGGATCAACGGTGCCATGGTGAGTGATTTCACCCTGTCTGCCGCTGCGCGGGAAACCTTTGTATCGCTGCTGAACGACAGCACGCTGGATCCGGCAATGGTGACTTACCTGCTGTCATTGCCATCGGAAGCTTATATCGCGACCTTCTCCGATGTGGTGGACCCGCAGGCCATTCATGCTGCACGTAAAAAAGTGCAGCTGGCCATTGCAGCCTCTCTGCAGCAGGAATTTATTGATTGCTATCAGCGCCTGACATCCGCAGCGCCTTACGCGCCGGAACCGGCACAGATGTCCGCCCGCGCGCTGAAAAATCTCGCACTGTCATACTGGGTTAAAACCTCAGCAGAAGGTCTGCAGGCGGCCAAAGACCAGTTTGCTGCTGCAGATAATATGACCGATCAGATGGCGGCCATGGTTGCGGTTGTGAACAGCGGCAACAAAGATGAAGCCAAAGCCCTGTTGGCCAGCTTCTATCAGCAGTGGTCCGGTGATTCGCTGGTGGTGAATCAGTGGTTGTCCGTTCAGGCGGGGTCTGCTGAGCTGAGCAGCGCTGCCTTTATCCGCTCACTGCAGGAGCATGAAGCCTTTGACTGGCGTAACCCGAACAAGGTGCGTTCTGTGATCGGCGCTTTTGCCAATCAGGCGCTGGTGCATTTCCATGCCACCGACGGCAGTGGTTATGAGTTACTGGCCGACGCGGTACTGAAGCTGAACACCAGTAACCCACAGATTGCTGCACGTTTGTTGGGACCTCTGACCAAATGGAAGCGACTGGTACCGGCACAGGCAGAACTGATGAAGGCACAACTGCAACGTATTATGGCAAGCGGGACTTTGTCGAAAGATGTCTACGAAGTGGTAAGTAAGAGCTTAGCCTGATGATTTGTGAGTTTAAGGCACAAAAAAACGCGGAATACGAGGTAAATTGTAATAGATTAGTTTGAGCATTGGGCCAGGATTCTTTATGCTTGGCCCGGGAAGTACCGCGGGAAGCGGTAAAAATCGAGGTCGCATAATGAACAAGAATAATTTAATCGCGGCTGGCGCACTTGCGCTTTTCTGCCTGGTCCAAACGGCACAGGCAGCCGTATCTGTAAAAGAAGCTGATCAGCTTAAAGGGGATCTGACTCCGCTCGGGGGAGAGCGGAGTGGTAACGGTTCAGATATTCCGCCATGGCGTGGTGGATTGACGTTGCCGCCGGAGAGCTACAAAAAACCTGGTCAGCACCATCCGGATCCTTATCCGCAGGATAAGCCGCTGTTTGAAATTACAGCGGCGAACATGAATCAGTTTGAGAAATTTCTGACTGAGGGCCAGAAGGCCATGTTCGCAACTTATCCTGATACCTTCCGTATGCCGGTGTATAAGACCCGCCGCACCGCAGCGGCGCCGGAATGGGTTTACGAAAACACCTATAAAAATGCCATCCGGGCGGAATTAACCAATCAGGGCAACGGTCTGCTGTACGCCTATGGCGGTATTCCGTTTCCGATTGCGAAAACCGGTCTGGAGGCTATCTGGAACCACATTACCCGCTGGCGCGGAACCTATCTGGTACGCCGGGCCTCGGAAATTGCCGTTCATACCGATGGTGATTACTCACTGGTAACGGTGCAGCAGGAGGTAGAATTTAACTACTACCGTCCGGACCGCACCATCGATGATCTGAACAATATCCTGTTCTATTACCTGTCCTTTACCAAAGCACCTGCGCGTCTGGCCGGTGGCGCGGTACTGGTGCATGAAACCCTGAATCAGGTGGAAGAGCCACGTCAGGCCTGGGGCTATAACGCTGGTCAGCGTCGTGTACGCCGTGCGCCGAATCTGGCTTACGATACGCCGATTGCTGCGGCGGATGGTCTGCGTTATGCCGACGATACCGATATGTATAACGGTGCGCCGGACCGCTATAACTGGGAGCTGAAAGGTAAGCGTGAAATCTATATTCCGTATAACAATTACCGTCTGACCTCAGCCAACGTGAAATACGATGATCTGATCAAACCTGGGCACCTTAACCCGGATTACACCCGCTATGAAAAACACCGGGTGTGGGTAGTAGAAGGCAAGCTGAAAGATGGCGTGCGCCATGTTTATGGCAAGCGGGTTTATTATCTGGATGAAGATACCTGGCAGATTGCTGTGGGCGACCTGTACGACGAGAAGGGTGACCTGTGGCGGGTGAATCTTGGCTATATCAAGAACTTCTACGAACTGCCGGTGACCTGGAGTGCGATGGATGTATTCCACGATATCAAAGCCCGTCGTTATCACCTGCAAGGTCTGGATAACGAGGAAAACGGCACCATTGACTATAGTCAGGAAGCGCCGGGTGAGCGTTACTTTACACCGTCTGAATTACGCCGCCGCGGACGTCGTTAAGCGATATCTGCTGTGAGCCAGACAACCCCTGCCGCACAGGTGGCAGGGGCGTTAGGGGGGATAAATCAGGTATCTGACACTGGCCTGTGAGAGCACTTGATTTCTTACATTCTGTTACAAGTGGACGTTAGTCAATGTTATTTCTGTCAGCTAGACTAGCGAACTTCCGACACATTACTATAAAAACGGAGCTCCATATGTTTTCTGATTTGGTTCAGAAGTCTGCCCACCATGCGGGTCAGACTCTGAGGACCGGGTGTGCCCGTGCCGGGTTATTACTGGCGGGTCTCTTTATTACAGGCGCGGCAATCGCGGCCTGGCAGGATCCTCTTCAAACGCCAGCTATGGCGACGCAAAAAGCCCATCAGACTCTGCTGCTGGATGTTATTCGTGTAAATCAGCGCCTGGTCGCTGTTGGGGGGCACGGTAATATCATCTATTCAGATAATAACGGCGAAACCTGGGTGCAGGCATCGGTTCCTGTTTCCGTAACCCTGACCGCGGTGTATTTCCCATCGGGTGATTTTGGCTGGGCCGTCGGTCATGACGGTATCATTCTGCATTCTTCTGATGGTGGCAAAACCTGGAGCAAACAGTTTGACGGCTACATGGCTAATGATGCCATTGTTGCGGGCGCTGAGCAGAAGAAAGAATACGCCATGGCCCGCCTCGAAGAAGCGGAAGACAGCGGTGATGATATTGCTGTGGAAGATGCTGAAGTGGCGCTGGAAGATGCGACCTTCGGCCTTGAAGATGCAATGTATGATCAGGAAACCGGCTCCACCAAACCTTTTCTCGATGTCTGGTTCTATGATGCTAAACGCGGCTTTGCTGTCGGCGCATACGGCATGTTCTTTTATACCTCCGACGGCGGTGAAAGCTGGAGCGATGCTTCTGCACGTCTGAATAACCCACAGCGTCTGCATATCAATGCTATTGCACCGGTAGGTCCGCAATCTCTGGTTGTGGTGGGCGAAATGGGCATGATTCTGCGTTCTGATGATCTGGGTGAAAGCTGGACTCTGCAGGAATCACCATACGACGGTTCTCTGTTTGGTGTGGTTGCCAAAGGAGATACGCAATTACTGTTTGGCCTGCGTGGCCACGTATATCAGTCGCTTGATGGCGGTGTTGTCTGGGATGAGATGGACACCGGCAGTGAGCAGACCGTTCTTTCCGGCGTTGTCGCTCAGGAGCATACGCTGCTGGTCGGTAATGCTGGTTCTGTTGTTGTATTTGATGAGTCGATGTCCGCTCCGAAGGCCACCACTGTGGAAGGCCGGAAAGGGTATGCCGCTGCTGCTGAGACTTCAGACGGCAAGTTTGTTCTGGTGGGTGAGGCCGGCGTTATGCGCCTGGATGCCAATGCCGGATTAATTCATCAGACCATCACAATGGCAGCAGGAGATCTCTGATCATGAGCGAACAAAAACGCCGTTACTCCACGGAGCCGGAACATTACATTCTGTCGAAAGAGACCGCGCCGGCCCTTGAACGTTTTCTTTTCCACAACCGCGGCCTGGTGCTGCTGATTCTGGCTGCTCTGACCGTGCTGTTTGGTTACGGGCTGACCAAGGTTAAGCTGGATTCCAGCATCGAAAAATACATCCCGCTGAACCACGAATATATTCAGAATTATCTGGTTCACAAAGATGATATGAAAAGTGGTGTCGCCAACGTCAAGATTGCAGTTGAAGCAAGCGATGGTGATATTTTCAGCAAAGAGTACATGGAAACCCTGAGCAAAATTAACGACGACGTGTTCTTCGTTAAAGGGGTAGACCGCTCCGGTATGCAGTCGCTGTGGACGCCAAATACCCGTTGGATGGAAGTGACCGAAGAAGGCTTCCAGGGTGGTCCGGTGATTCCGAGCACCTATGATGGTAGTGCGGAAAGTCTCGAGCAGGTGCGTCAGAATGTACTGAAATCCGGCCAGGTTGGCCGTCTGGTTTCTAACGATTTTACCTCCTCCATTATTGATGTGCCGCTGGTTGAAAAGGACCCTGATACCGGTGAAAAACTGAGCTATCAGAAGTTCTCCCACGATCTGGAAGAAAAAATACGCGCCAAATACGGCGACGGTGGTAAGTACCGTATTTACATCACAGGCACGCCGAAAAAACTGGGTGACCTGATGGATGGCGCACGCCAGATTGCCGTGTTCTTCCTGATCGCTATGATCGCCACCGCGATTCTGCTGTATCTGTATTCACGTTGTCCGAAGGGCACTGTTGTGCCGATTCTGGCTTCTCTGACAGCGGTTATCTGGCAGTTGGGTGCGCTGGCGCTGATGGGTTATACCATCGACCTGTATTCTGTACTGGTGCCATTCCTGGTATTTGCCATCGGTATTTCCCACGGCGTACAGATTATCAACGGTATTGCTATTGAGGCTGGTAAAGGTGCCAACAATGTGCAGGCGGCGCGCAAGGCTTTCCGGGGTCTTTACGTGCCGGGCATGCTGGCGCTGCTGTCTGATGCCATGGGCTTCCTGACACTGCTGTTTATCGATATTGGCGTAATTCAGGAGCTGGCCATGGCCGCCAGTATTGGTGTCGCCATGATTATCGTTACCAACCTGGTGCTGTTGCCGATTGTGATGTCTTACATTGGCATCAGTCAGTCCGGTGTGGCGCACGCGAAGAAAACCGAAGCTGCCGAACCGAAGTTGTGGAAAGCCCTGTCTTTCTTTGCCAACGGTAAAGTAGCGCCAATTCCTGTGGTTGTAGCGATTGTGATGGCCATTGGCGGTTATTTTATGAGTCAGGGTCTGAAGATCGGTGACCTGGATAAAGGTGCACCTGAGCTGCGCGCCGACTCACGCTATAACCTGGATAACGACTTTATGGTATCCAACTATTCCACTAGTTCTGATGTACTGGTGGTGATGGTGGAAAGTGGTAAAGAGCAGTGCAACAGCTACAAGGTGATGGACGTTATTGACCGTTTTATGTGGCATATGGATAACATTCCGGGCGTACAGTCGACTACTTCGCTGGTCACCGTATCCAAGCTGGTCACCAAAGCGATGAACGAGGGCAACCTCAACTGGTCAGCGCTGTCGCGAAACCAGACGATTCTGAATACCTCGATTCAGCGTGCGCCAAGTGCACTGATCAACCCGGACTGTTCGATGACACCGGTGATTATTTATCTGAACGATCACAAAGCAGAAACGCTGGAAACGGCGGTTGCAGCAGTCGAAGCCTTTAAAGCGGATTACGACGATACGGTCGACGATAAATACTTCTCCTACACCATCGCTGAAACCCAGGAAGCCATTGATAACGGCGAAATCGACAGCGTGCCGGTACGTCTGCAGCTGGCATCGGGTAACGCTGGTATTGAAGCAGCGACCAACCAGGTGATTGCCGATGCGCAGGACACCATGCTGATCTTCGTCTATGTGGTGGTGTTTGTGCTGTGTTTTATGACCTTCCGTTCATTCACCGCGGTTGCCTGTATTCTGCTGCCACTGGCACTGACCTCGATTCTGAGTCAGGCGCTGATGACCTGGCTGGGTATTGGTGTGAAGGTAGCGACGCTGCCGGTAATCGCGCTGGGCGTGGGTATTGGTGTCGACTACGGTATTTATATCTACAGCCGTCTGGAAGTGATGCTGATTGCCGGTAAGACCATGCAGGAAGCCTTCCTGGAGACCCTGAAGTCCACTGGTAAAGCGGTGAGCTTCACCGGTGTGACACTTGCCCTGGGTGTCGCTACCTGGATTCTGTCGCCGATTAAATTCCAGGCGGATATGGGTATTCTGCTGACCTTTATGTTCCTGTGGAACATGCTGGGTGCGCTGATTCTGCTGCCGGCTCTGGCGCATTATCTGCTCAAGCCGGAGAAAATCATCGCCCGACACAAGAAACGTCATGGCGATATTCCGCCAGCGGGATGATGGCAGAACTCTGCAGAGAAAAACGGTGGCCCTGAGCCACCGTTTTTTTTGCTTTGTTTTCTCTCAACAGCCTTTTTGCGACAATGCCATGTAAGTTAATGAATTATCGATAATGTAAGGAAGCCACTCCATGAAAAGTCCTTTGGGCCTGAATGCTGAATTGCCGGTGGGCGATATGATATCCGAGGCGATCAGCCTGTTGTGGCAGAAACGTGCTGATGTGCTGCGCATGTTCTTACCTGCGGTGATTATTCTGGCGCTGATCGACTCCGCCGGCGAATATCTGGTACCGCCGGAAGTGCTCAGCGGGCAGCTGTTATTTATTCTGGTATCCGTGGTGCTGAGCGTGTTATTTGCCACGGCGGCGCATCGTTTTACTCTGTTGCCACGCGAGCAGTGGCACAAAAATGCGCTGCATATGTGGAAACGTGAAGAGTTTTCTTACCTGCTGCGGGCACTGCAGATTGGTATTACTGCAGCGGTTATCTTTTTCGTGGTTATGACCGCGCTGATGTTTGTGCTTGGGCAGGAACTGGCGCCATTAGCGGCAGTGGCTGGTGCCTTGCCGGCACTGTATTTCTGGGGACGTTTATCCATCACCTTGCCGGAAGTGGCGCTGGGGCGTAAAACCTCCTTAAGCCGTGCCTGGAAGATGAGTGAGGGCAACGGCAGTCGTATGGTGCTGGTGGTCATTATTCTGCCACTGATTTTTACCGCGCCTTTTCTGTTGCTGTATCTGCTGGATAACCCTCTGCTGAATTACGTGGCGGCATTCGGCAGTTACATCACGACGTTGATTTCGTTGGTGATGCTGTCACTGTCCTATCGCTTTATGTTGTCTTTTTACGATACTGAAGCCAACGGCTCCGCTGACACCATTGGGGCAGAAAGTAATCTTCCGGCTTCTGAGCAGAGCGATGATTACGATAGTGACGATCAGCACAAACAAAACGATCAGAACAACCGTCCAGGCTCCGGTGGCTTTGATGCCTGAGGTCAGAAGGATGCGTGAAGGCAGAGGGATGCCTGAACTGTACCGGCAGGAGCATTGAGCGATGCGTCTCGGGGATATTTCCGTTGCTTACGTTGAGCTGATGGCGCGTGCGGTCAGCCACAGTGGTATGCAACCGGGAGAAATCCTCAGTCAGTATCAGCTGGACCCGGTACGTCTGGCATCACCGGATGCACGTATCAGCATTCCGCGCTTTATGCGCCTTGGGCACAGTTTTATCGAAGCCTTTGATCTGCCCTGGCTGGGGCTGGAAATGGGGCGCCATTCTTCTGCGCCAGCACTTGGTTTACCGGGTCTGCTGGCGCAGAGCGCAACCGATATCCGCGTGGCGGCGAAAGCTTTAACCGATTATGAACTGCTGGCCAGTTTTAATTCCCGCGGTCGTTCGTCATTTTCACTGGAGCAGGGGCAGGGCATCAGCTGCTTTTATTCCATCAGTCCTTATAACAGCTACAACCTGTTCGTGGTCGATTCCGTGTTGAGTGGCTGGTATCACTTTCTGTCAGTGTTATGTGGCCGCAAAGACATCCTGCAGCGCGTGGAGGTGGAATTTCCGGCCCCAGAATATGCCAGCCGCTACAGCGATTATTTCCCCTGTGAGATCCGTTTTGGCGCGGAGCGCAATGCGCTGATTATTCACGACTGGGCATTAGCCTTGCCGGTACTGTCACGCTGTGCATCAACTTACAGTGGTCTGCGTCAGCTGGCTGACCGGGAGCTTGAGCGGGTGCGTCTGGGATTGAGTTTCCGCGAGATCACAGAGCGGGCTATCGGACCTTTGCTGAACGGACAGACACCGACGCTGGAACAGGTAGCGCAAAGACTGAATATGGCGCCGTGGACGGTAAGACGACGTCTGGTCGACGAAGGCTGTACCTTTCAGCAGGTGTTGAATGATACGAGAAGGGATCTGGCGGTAAGCTATGTGAAGGATACTGCGCTGACGCTGGGTGAAATCGCGTATTTACTCGGATTTGGTTCAGCGACAGCGTTTCAGAGGGCCTTCAAACGCTGGACCGGTGAAGCACCGGGGCGTTATCGGGAACGTGTCGGCAGAGATTACATTTCTACTGCGTCATCGACATCATCTTCATAGTCGTCGTAATCGACGTCGAGAAGATCTTCAATGTAGTCAGACATAATTGTCTCCTGATCTTATTATTAACGTTATCGGCTTTTCTGTGCCTCTCGGTGTTATTGACGTTCTGCCAGTGCAGGTCATTCATAACATCAGATAAAGCACTCTCCATGCCATCTTTAACTAAACCTAGTTGAAGATTGTTAATTGACAAGCAACTTCTGTGAAAGTTTCTTCATGCGTCCTGCATGGCTGCACTATCGTTTACCCATGTTACAAGGGTGTGACATATCCGCTGTGTTTTCATGACCTTTTATGGATATCTGTCTTACAGCAGAGTTATGGAGCAATTAACGGATGCTTTCTCAGATCGACAGGGTGAATATCGCTAATTAGCCAGAATTGCACCATTATTGTGCGGTGCTGATATTTATAAGGGCTGTATGGAAGTACTGAAGGGCAGGCGTTCAGGTGCCACGACGGGCCAGGCTCAGGACCGCGACAAAGGCTGATGCAGATCTTACAAAGAAAAAATGTTGGCGGAGGGGACCGGCAGACGCTCTGGGGACTCATTGAGCCGCTAAGAGTCTTGATGCAGATCTTATAGAGAAAAAAGTGTTGGCGGATTGGCGGGAGGCGACGGGGCCAGGCTCTGGACCGCGACAAAGGCTAATGCCGATCTTACAAAGAAAAAAGTGTTGGCGGAGGGGACCGGCAGGCGCTCTGGGGACTCATTGAGCCGTTAAGAGTCTTAATGCAGATCTTATAGAGAAAAAAGTGTTGGCGGA
>NZ_DJIO01000194.1:0-6353 GCF_002433655.1 Thalassolituus sp. UBA6592
AACGTCCGGCTGCGCCGGATTCGCGGCTGAAGCCGCTCCTACAATAAATATCCGATCCGAATCATTGTAGGGTGCGCTATGCGCACCAATATCCGTAATGGACGGCTGCGCCGCATTCGCGGCTGAAGCCGTTCCTACAATAAAATACCCATTCACAACCTTCGCGGCTGAAGCCGCTCCTACAATAAACTACCCATTCACAACCTTCGCGGCTGAATCCGCTCCTGCAATAAACCACCCATTCACAATCTTCGCGTCTGAAGCCGCTCCTGCAATAAATCGCTCTTTCAGAATCACTTTGCACAACACACTCCGACTCCAGGCCACTCCAACTCCAGGCACCTCCAACGCCATCACCTCTGCGTTTTCAGTTTCGTTTAAGCTAGCCCCGCTAGAGTTCGGCCAGATATTTCTGGAGAACCATCATGCACGCTGTCTTACATCGCCCCTGGAGAGCTGTCAGCTCCCTGCTGTGTTATTGCCTGCCGTTGTCTGCACTGGCAATGCCACCGACTTTTGAACAGGCTTTAAACGCGGCCTGGCAGAATTTACCGGAACAGGCATTTCTGGCGCAGGAAAACCGCATTACCCGCGATTCATCTCCGGTCTGGCTGGCGGCACCGCCATCGGCATCACTGGATTATCAGCAGGAAGACAACGCCAGCGGCAGCCCGGCTGAATGGCAGGCGGCGGTGGAATTACCCATTGCCCGCCCGGCACGGATCGGCAGTCAGCGCGCTTACCGCAATGCTGCCAATGCCGAGAATGACGCCCGCGCTAACCTGCTGCATTGGCAACTGGCCAGTGAACTGCAAACCTGGTGGTGGGATTTTGCCGCCAATGAAGTCAGCCTTACGCGTAATCAGCAACGGCTGGATGCAGTACAGCAGCAGTTGTCCTGGCTGTCGTTATTAATTGAACAGGGCGAGCGTCCGGCCTCCGACCGCCTCGCCGTGCAGGAGCAACTGCAAACCATTAAAAATCAGCTGCTGCTCAATAATCAGCAGAAATCCCGTCTCTCTCAACACTGGCAGCAGCTTACCGGACTCGCTGAATTACCCAACAACTGGCAGTTCAGCCAAAGTCCGGAACAGGCGCTGGAATCCCACCCTCTGCTGCAAACCTTACAGGCACGCACGCAACAGGCGGATGCCAATTTCCGTTCCAGCGAAAGCAGCCGTTTTAATCCGCGCCTGAGTCTTGGTGTAAAACACACGGATGAACTGGATACTCAGCCCGCTGCTGACATGATGCAACTGGGCATCAGTATGGATTTTGGCCACACCAGTTACAGCGCCCGCCGCGATGCCGTGCGCCAGCTCAGCAGTGAGCACGCCAACAGCATCCGTACCCGCCAGCAACTGCAGCGTGAGCGTGAAGCACTGCGCACTGCTCTGCCACAAATGAAGCAACGCTGGCAGGAACTCAGCGCATTAAGCGAACAGGCCCAGAGCCAATACGACGGCCAGTATCAGGCCTATCAGCGCGGTACTTTATCCGGCTTTCAGTGGTTACAGATTCAGAACAGCATCTGGCAATTGCAGCAGCAGGCCGACGATGCACGTATTCAGTATTTCCGCACCATCAGTCAATGGAATCAGTTACAGGGCCAGACGTTATGACAACCCGCATTTCTTTTTTTAACCTATTCAATAAGGCGCTGCTAAGTTCAGTTATCAGCAGTGCGGTTTTATCCTCTGCTGTTTTATCGAATGTTGTTTTTTCCAATGCAGTAAACGCCAGCGAATTAACTTTATCCGACAGTCAGATTAAAGCACTCGATATTCAGTTTGTTACGCTGAATAACAGCCTGCGCCACGATATTACTCTGACCAGTTTGCCCGCTATTGCTACCGTACCAGATAACAAAGCGCAGATTATCAGCCTGCCGTTTGAAGGCCGTGTGGAAGCCTGGCAGGCTCAGGCCGGCGATGTACTTAACAGCGAACAACCGCTGGCAGATCTGCACAGCCACGACGTGCTGAGCTTTTTTCAGCGTAATCGCCGCCAGCTGCAGGAAAGCGCATTATGCGATCAGCGCTTAAGCGACATGCGTGAACGCAGCAAACGCGGCCTGACATCAAAACTGGATTTACAGGAACAGAATCTGAAATGTCAGATGCTGCGTGATGAATTAACGCTGAATAAACAGATTCTTATGCACCTGCCCGCCAGCTGGGAAAATAACTTATCAGCGGAATTTCATTTTAATGCCGCCAGTGATGGCTGGCTGAACGCCATTATGCGCAAGCCAGGTGATCACTTTGCCGCCGGTGAAGCCCTCGCCGTATTCTGGCCGCAACAGGAACTGCGCCTGAAAGTTATGCTGCCGGCGTCATTAAGCAGCACACTGCAACAGGGCGATACTGTTATGGTACGCGATCAAAGCAGCGGCGAACGCTTCAAAGCCAGTGTGGAAAGTATCAGCCGCACCGAAAATGTCGCCCACCAGCAGACGCTGTGGCTTAAATCAGCTACCACCAATCCAGCCGATATTAAACCCGGCAGTGTTTTACAGGCCGACATTCCTTCCGCTGCGGATGGCTGGGCGGTAGCACCATCCAGCCGTATCCGCAGTGATTCACAATCCTGGATTTTTGTGCGCAGTGCACAGGGCGTAACGCCGGTTAAACTCGAGCGCTTTATCGCCGGTAATCAGCAACTGCTGCTGCAGGACAGCGAACTGGAAAATGCAGAAATCGCCGTGACGTCAACCGCAACGCTGAAATCCCTGTGGCAAAGTGGGGAGGAAGAATAAATGCTTGCCTCCTTTTTACAGGGCGTACTGCGTCAGCGCATTCTGATTGTGGTGGCCAGCATAGGTATTTTTCTCGCCGGTCTGAATGTGATTCAGAATCTGCGCATTGATGCCTACCCGGAAATCTCCCCCACCCAGGTTAAGATCATTATTAAAGCGCCTGGGCTTGCGCCGCAGGAACTGGAAACCCGGGTAACGCGCAAAATCGAAGTAGAACTGCTGGGCATTCCCAACCAGAGTATTCTGCGCTCAGTAGTTAAATACGGTATTACCGATATCACCGTAAATTTCACCGACGGCACCGATATTTATTGGGCACGGCAGCAGGTGTCTGAACGTCTGGCCGCCATCTGGCCGGACCTGCCACAGGGCATCAGCGGCGGTATTGCCGCCATGAGTACACCGCTGGGCGAACTGCTGATGATGACGCTGGACGGCCCACAATCGCTGGAAGAAAAGCGCCGCATTCTCGACTGGCAGATCCGTCCGCTGCTGCGCACCGTTGCCGGTGTGGCTGATATCAATGCCCTCGGCGGACGCGTGGAAGCTTATCAGGTTGCACCGGATATGCAGGCCCTGGCGGCGGTCGGAATGAGCCTGTCTGATCTGCAGAATTTTCTTGCAGCAAATAACCGCAATGACGGTGCCGGGCGCATTAACAGTGGCGAAGAATCCATGATCGTCACCAGTGGTGGCCGTATTCAGACGATGGACGATTTAAAGAATCGTATCGTGACGGTTTATCAGGGCAATCCGGTGCGGCTGGCCGACGTGGCTGAGGTTTCTCTGTCGTCCATGACCCGCTATGGCGCAGTGACGGACAGCGGCAAAGGCGAAACGGTAGAAGCCTTAGTCGTGGCCCTGAAAAATGCCAACGCCCGCAGCGTTATAGCCGGGGTCAACGAAGCACTGGATAAAATCCGCCCGGGTCTGCCGCAGGGATTAACCATTAATACCTTCTACGACCGCAGTCATCTGATTGACCGCGCCGTCAGCACAGTGGCAGAAGCACTATGGATTGCGGTAGCTCTGGTGATCGTTATGCTCGGCCTGTTTATTGGTAATGTGCGCACAGCCTTAGTGGTTGCGGTGAACCTGCCGATGTCAGCACTGATGACGTTTATCGTGATGAATCACTTTGGCATGAGCGCCAACCTGATGAGCCTTGGCGGTCTGGCCATCGCCATTGGCATGTTGGTCGATGGCTCAGTCGTCGTGGTCGAAAACACCGTCACGCAATTGCAGCAGGCGTCACGTTCCTTGCCGCGCATGCACGTTATTTTCCGCGCCATTAAAGAAGTTATGGTGCCGATTATTTCCGGCACCCTGATTATTCTGCTGGTATTTTCACCACTGGTTACCCTGCAGGGACTGGAAGGCAAAATGTTTGCGCCAGTGGCCATGACCATTATGTTTGCCATGGCCAGTTCATTATTGGTGTCGCTGACGCTGGTACCGGTACTCAGCTCTATGCTGATTAATGAGAAGAAAGTTTCCACACCGAAATGGATTATTGCCCTGCAGAATTATTACACCCACAGTCTGCAGGCGACGCTGAATAATCCAAAGCCGCTGCTGATTGGTGTTGCTGTTGCTCTGGTGCTGGCGGTTATGGCTTTTCTGCAAACCGGTAAAGCCTTTATGCCAGAAATGGACGAAGGCGATTTGATTGTGCAGCTGGAAAAAACGCCAACCATCAGCCTGGAAGCATCTCTGGATATCGATCAGAAAGTGGAAAAGGCACTGCTCGCCGCCAGTCCGGATATTGAACGCATTATTGCCCGTACCGGTTCGGATGATCTGGGGATGGACCCCATGGGTCTGAACGAAACCGATATGTTTCTGCAGCTGAAGCCGCGTGATCAGTGGCAGGCCGACAGCAAAGACGACATCAAAGAAACCATCCGTCAGGCCATGGACGCTTTCCCCGGTGTGAATTACGGCTTTACTCAGCCCATTGATATGCGTGTATCGGAAATGATTTCCGGCTCCCGTGGTGATGTGGCAATTAAAATTTTCGGCAGTGAGCTGAATAAATTACAGAACCTGGCCGACAGCATTGGCGAACAGGTAAAAACCCTGCAGGGTGTCACTGAGGTGATGGTATCCCAGGCTGATGGTATGCATTACTTTCAGCTGGATATTCTGTACGACGCCGTTGCCCGCTACGGTCTGAATGTTGAAGACGTACAGCAGGCCATGCGCAGTTATCTCGAAGGCGTCGGCAGTGGCGATATTATTTTCAGTGACCGTCAGGTACCACTGGTTATCCGCCAGCCTGCACAGATTCAGGCTGAGCAGTTACTGAATCAATTAACCATCACCAGTGCCGATGGTCAGGCCGTGCCGCTGTCCAGCGTGGTAACCGCCCATGAAACCGAAGGCCCGGTACTGATCCGTCGTGAACAGGGCCAGCGCTTTGCGGTGGTGAATGTGAACGTCAGCGGTGTAGCGCTGAGTGATTTTGTTGCCGCCGCACAGACTCTGGTGCAACAGAATGTCGAACTGCCAGCCGGTTATGTGCTGTCCTGGGGCGGTGAATTTGAAAACCAGCAGCGGGCAAACGCACGTCTGGGTTTAATGGTGCCTGTAGCGATTGGTCTGGTGCTGCTGGTGTTATTTACCACCTTTGGTCGTCTGAACGAATCTCTGCTGATTCTGTGCAACATTCCCTTTGCCATGATTGGTGGCGTGGTTGCGCTGTGGCTCAGCGGCGAATATTTATCGGTGCCGGCATCAGTGGGCTTTATTGCTTTATTAGGGGTGGCGGTGATGAACGGCGTGGTGCTGGTTGAGCATTTCCGTCATCTGCGGCATCTCGGTTTCAATGGTATGGATGTCGTGCTGCACGGTGCCGTACGCCGCTTACGCCCGGTGTTAATGACCGCGACGACAGGGGCTGTTGGTCTGATTCCTCTGCTGTTCGCCACTGGCCCCGGCAGTGAAATTCAGAAACCGCTGGCGGTGGTGGTGATCGGCGGTCTGTTCACTTCTACCCTGTTAACCCTGTATGTACTGCCCGTGATTTATCGCCGGTTTATTCTGGAGCGTGCAAAATGAGTGAAGTTTTACTGACGTTATCCACCCGCCCTGCTCAGGCCGAAGCCATTACTGACTGGCTGCTGGAAGAAAACCTGCCGGGATTTACCTCCTGGCAGGCCTGGGGGCACAGCAACCGCAATGAACAGCTGACCCTGGCAGAACAGATTCAGGGCAAACAGAAACGTACCATGATTGGAATGCATCTGCCGGAAGAACAGGCGGCAGGAATGCTGGCCAAATTGCGCGAACAGTTCGCCCATTACGATGTGCATTATTGGCTGCAGCCACTGATGGATTTCGGACGGTTGTAACGATGTGATGTTGTGGTTTTGTGGTGTGTGATGTAGTGATGTCGTGGCCGGATGATACGCCGTGTTTATACGGTCTTTTTTTAATTTAATTACGGCGATTTAATACAACCAGATGGTGGGCAGAGCCCACCCTACGGATCTTTCCGAATTTAAACCGTATTTTAATTAAATAACCGGGTTTTCGTAGGGTGGGATCGACCGCCATGGATGGTGGAAGAGACTGAAATACAGGAGTTAAGCTT